>NZ_JBHNMF010000370.1:0-3278 GCF_048562965.1 Thiolapillus sp.
AGTGTTTCTTGTCCGCCCCACAACAGATCCAGCACTTCACCGACTTCCAGTGCATTCGCCTGTCCGACGATGAAAGGCACGATGCTGAAGTTGTTCAGAGAGCGCTGCAGGAAGGGCAGTTGTACTTCCAGGGCATGCTCTCCCTCGAAGGCACGATCGAACTCCTCTACCTGGGGCAGCGCCAGCGCCTGATCGACAGCATTCCGGTCCACCGGGATGTCACCCAAAGGTGTACGCAGATAATCCGCTGAAGTGGTCGCCAGGCCGCGAAAAGGTACGCGGTGTGAAGGGGCGAGGATGACAACACGCTCAATACTGTCTGCTGCCGGCAGCAACCGCCGATAGGCGCTGGCGGCAACAGGACCGGAATAAATATAGCCCGCATGTGGTGCGATAAGCGCCTTGGGTGGCGGTTCGTCAGGCACGGGAGATTCTGCCAGCAGGCTGTCGACCTGTTGCCTCAATTCATCTGCCTGTTCCGGATAAAACATCCCGGCTACGGAAGGAAGTAATACGCTGCTCATCTTGAATTCCTGCTTTTCAACCCGATTTGATAAAACTAGATGGGTTCAGGTGGAGAAATTACAAGATGAACGATGTAGCGAATGTGGCCACGAAATACTGGCACAAGCTGGAAGACGGGCGGATACAGTGCGATCTCTGTCCCCGGGAATGCCACCTCAAGGAGGGGCAGCGGGGTCTGTGTTTTGTACGCGTCTGTGAAAACGGTGAGGTGGTACTCACCACCTACGGACGTTCCAGTGGCTTTTGCGTGGATCCCATAGAGAAAAAGCCCCTGAACCACTTCCTGCCGGGCACACCGGTTTTTTCCTTTGGCACCGCGGGGTGCAACCTGTCCTGTAAATATTGCCAGAACTGGGATATGAGCAAGTCGCGGGAGATGGATATTCTGGCCAATCAGGCGACACCGGAGCAGATTGCCGAAACGGCGAAGAAGCTGGGTTGCCGCAGTGTGGCCTACACTTATAACGATCCAGTGATTTTTCTCGAGTATGCCGTGGATACGGCGAAAGCCTGCCGTGAGCAGGATATCAGGAGCGTGGCAGTGACGGCGGGGTATATTTCTCCCGGAGCAAGGGAAGACTTCTTTGCCTACATGGATGCGGCCAACGTCGATCTGAAAGGTTTCACCGAGGATTTCTACCGCAAGCTGACAGGGGGCATCTGCAGCCGGTACTGGATACCCTGAAATATCTGAAACATGAAACCGATGTCTGGTTTGAAATCACCAACCTGCTGATCCCGGGGCACAACGATTCAGAGGATGACCTCAAACGCATGCTGGACTGGATCGTCACCGAACTGGGGCCGGATGTGCCTCTGCATTTCAGTGCATTTCATCCGGACTACAAAATGCTCGATGTGCCGCCGACATCACCGCAGTCTCTCACGCAAGCCAGGGAAATGGCCATGGCGTAGGGCTTGAACTATGTTTACACCGGCAATGTCCACGACAGCCGTGGCGGCAGTACCTGGTGCCCCAGCTGTGGTGAATTGCTCATCGAAAGAGACTGGTATGTGCTGGGCAAATGGGGCTTGGACGACAAAGGCTGCTGTGCAAGCTGCGGCGAAAAGATCCCAGGCGTATTCGATCCCCGCCCCGGTGACTGGGGTGCCAAACGGCTGCCGGTGTCCATGCCGGGCTGAGCGTTGGCAATCCGGAAGATTCCTATGCCAAAGTAGGACAAATCCTACATACAGAGACAGGTGGTTTTCCTAAACTGGCTTTGCCGGGCGGGGTTGCCCGGCTTCGATCAAACCACAAGGGAATGTTTAAAATGAAGAAAGCCAATATGATGATATCTACACTGTCCACTGCCATCCTCCTTTCCATCACCTCGGGGTACAGCAGTGCGGAAGGCATCTGCAAGGGCATGGAAAAGTCCAGTTGTGCAACTTCCACCAGCTGTCGCTGGGTCAAGGGTTATGAGCGCTCCGACGGCCGCAGCATCAGTGGCTATTGCCGCAAGCTGCCCGGCAAGAAGCCACAATCGACCGCCGACAACGGTACAAACAGAAAGGGCTGAACACACTTTTGATCCGGCAGGCTGCACAGCTTTTCGTAGCCTGCCGGTCTGCGTCCTGAGATAATTGGCAGATATTCGGTTCAGCCAGGCAGGAACGCATGAGTTCTGCATTTTCCCTGACGGCCATTGGCCATATCAAAACTCCTTTCCAGGAAAAATTCGGCATCCGCTGCCAGCCATTGGAGAGCGAAGCGAAGGCTGGTAGACCCCAGTAGCTGCGAGGCCGCACTGTTTTCCCGGCGTGCCTTGCGCCAGAGGGAAAACAAAGTAGGCCTCCGAACGCGGCGTCCAGTCATATGGGAGCCAAGTACGGAGCAGCAACGAGCTTGCGAAATTGTTGCGTAGTGCTGGGTGACCAGGACGGCTGGGGCACCAATAGGTTGTCAAAGGCCGAGTCGATTTTGGGGACTGGGATGTCCCAAAATCTATCACGAGGTCGAAGACACGCTTGCCGCGCCAGTCCGGACTGGTCGATGTTCCCGGGGTGGTGGAAATGCTGCCGGGATACGACAAGCCCGGGCTATTTGATGGACTGGAGGCATTCAGCCATATCTGGCTGTCTTTCGTTTTCCATCAGAGTGTGGAGCAGGGCTGGCGTGAGCGCGTGCGCCCGCCACGCCTGGGCGGCAACCGGCGCAAGGGTGTGTTCGCCACCCGTTCGCCTTTTCGCCCCAATCATCTCGGTTTGTCTGTCGTTCGCCTGGAGCAGATTCAGGTTGAGGAGGGCAGGGTGCGTCTGCATGTGCGGGGTGCGGACCTGCTCGATGGGACGCCGGTAGTGGACATCAAACCCTACCTGCCCTATGTGGATGCAATACCGGATGCCACGGGCGGATTTGCTCCCCATGCGCCAGCGACGAGTCTGCAGGCAGTGTTTTCCGACCGGGCCAGAGGTCAACTGCGTGTTCTGCCCGGTGGGGATGAACTGCAGATGTTGATCGAACAGCTGGTGACCCTCGATCCCCGACCGGCCTATCGAAAGGAGGGAGATGAGAAGCGTGTGTACGGTATGCGCCTTGCCGGGTATAACGTGCGCTGGCAGGTGTCCGATAAACGGGCCACGGTACTCAGTATCGAAACAAATGACCCGTCTTGGCCTTGACAGAATGTTGAAATCACCTTTTCAAGGGTTTTTAATGTGGAAACTAGAGTTTAGAGTTTCAGAGGAGAAAAACCACTAAAAATCTCAAACGCTGCCAGCCATGGAGAGCGAAGCGAAGGCTGGTAGAC
>NZ_JBHNMF010000371.1:0-3276 GCF_048562965.1 Thiolapillus sp.
CCGTACTTGGCTCCCATATGACTGGACGCCGCGTTCGGAGGCCTACTTTGTTTTCCCTCTGGCGCAAGGCACGCCGGGAAAACAGTGCGGCCTCGCGGCTACTGGGGTCTACCAGCCTTCACTTCGCTCTCCATGGCTGGCAGCGGATGTATGGCCTGGAAGGGGTCATGCTGCGTGACTGGATCGCCCAGGTTTTCTGGGCACTGATACTGACGGGCTTTGCCATCGGCGTCATCAATGCTGTCTGGCGCTGTTTCTCCTGTGTTCTGAGCAGGCTCTCGCACAGTGCCAGACTTACCGAAACCTGGTGCAGTACTTGTAAACAATAAGTCCTGGCCCCATCTTGTCAGGACAGAACTTTTTCATCGAAGCTCCTGTTTGATACGGGCTGAATTATCCTCAGCCCGTTTTTTTGCTGCAGATCCCACATTTCCGCATACATGCCCTTCCTGTCCAGCAATTCCTGATGTGTGCCCCGCTCGCAAACCCGTCCCTTGTCCATGACCAGGATCTCATCGGCATCGACTACCGTGGAAAGGCGGTGCGCCACCACCAGCGTGGTATGGTGCTGCGCCACCTGATCCAGTGTTTTCTGAATGGCTTGTTCGGTTTTGCTGTCCAGGGATGAAGTGGCCTCATCGAACACCAGGATCTGGGGCCGCTTGAGCATGGCGCGCGCAATGGCCACCCGCTGCTTTTCACCGCCGGACAGTTTCAGCCCCCGCTCACCAACCACCGTTTCCCAGCCATCGGGCAGGCTTTCGATGAATCCGCGGATATGCGCCATTTCGGCAGCCTGCTCCACTTCCTCGCGGCTGGCCGAGGTGCGCCCATAGGCGATGTTGTAATAAATGCTGTCATTGAACAGTACCGTATCCTGGGGAACGATGCCGATAGCGGCGCGCAGGCTTTCCTGGGTCACTTCACGCAGATCCTGGCCATCAATACGGATACTGCCGGCTGTCACGTCGTAGAAACGGTACAGCAGCCGGGCAATGGTGGACTTTCCTGCGCCGCTGTGGCCGACGATGGCGAGTTTGTGTCCCGAGGGTACTTCTAAATCCACGCCCTGCAGGATCACCCGCTCCGGCTGGTAGGAGAAATCCACCTGATCAAAGCATATGCGCCCGCCTTTCAGTTCCAGAGGATGGGCATCGGGCGCATCCTGTATCTCCGGCTTGCGGTCCAGCAGTTTGAAGATCAGATCCATGTCCGCCAGCGCATACTTGATCTGCCGGTAGACGATACCGAGGAACCCCAGGGGGATGAACAGCTGCAGCAGAAAGGCATTCACGAGCACCAAGTCGCCGATGCTCATGTCACCGGCCGTCACGCCTCTGGCAGCGAAGATCATGACCAGGGTGACACCCACGGCAATCACCGCCCCCTGAGCAAAGTTGAGCAGAGACATGGAAGTCTGGCTCTTGACCGCCCAGTGCTCCCAGGCGCTGAGCTTGTCGTCGAAGCGGTTCACCTCCAGCTTTTCATTGCCAAAGTATTTCACCGTCTCATAGTTGATCAGGCTGTCCATGGCCTGGGAGTTGGCTTCGGAATCCAGCCGGTTCATGTGATGGCGGAAATCCATGCGCCACTCGGTGACGGCCACGGTCACCACGCCGTACACCAGCACCGTGCCGAAAGTGATCATCATGAACACCGCATCGTACTGGGTGAACAGAATGCCGCCCACCAGCACGAACTCCACCACGATGGGCAATATGCTGAAGGCCATGTAGTTGAGGATCTGGGACACCGAGCGCGTGCCCCGTTCCAGGTCACGGCTGATGGCCCCGGTCTGGCGCTCCAGGTGAAAGCGCAGGGACAGGTTGTGCAGGTGCTCCAGCACCCGCGTCGACAGGCGCCGCATGGCCCGGTAGCGCACCTTGGCAAAGACGATATCCCTGAGTTCGTTGAACAGACTCGCGGAAAGTTTGAGCGCACCATAAGCCAGCAGCAGGCTCAGGGGCAGCATCAGCATCTGACCAGGACGGTTCTCCAGCGCATCCACGATCTGCTTGAGCACCAGCGGCACGCCCACATTCGCCACCTTGGACAATACGAGGCAGGCCAGCGCAAACAGTGCCCGCCCGCGGAATTCCCACAGAAAGGGCAGCATATTCCGCAGGTTATGCAGATCGCGACGGTTTTTATGGACTTGGGAAACCGTCTCCCGAGCATGAACCATGTTATACTGAACCTTTGAATTAACCCTTGAAAATCAGGGATTTCCATCCCCGAAACGAAGTTGCTGATGATAACAAACAGGAGAGCCCAGCGGTGGAAGAATCACTGAACCAGACCGACTGCAGTTACAATGAGCCGTTCGCCCTGCAAGTGTTGGGAGACAGCATGGAGCCGGAATTTCCCGATGGTTGCATCATCGTTCTTGAGCGCACCGACCGTTGCGCTCACGGTATGTACATCATGACGCTGGTGGAAGGCGTCCGCTGGTTCCGTCAGTATCTCAATGACGAGGACGGTGAGCGTCTCATCGCACTCAACGATCTCTATCCGGAGATTCCCTTGGAAGGACTGGACTGGAAACCCGAAGCTGTGGTGCTCCAGCGCAATATCAAGCGGGAAGTCAAGCACTACGAATACTGATCATGCCCGGTCACACCCGACTCCTGCTCGTCCTGTTGCTCGCGGCCCTCACTGCCTGCAGTGACAGCAAACCGCCTGCCAAGGCATCCCAGTCCCACAAGTCCCCTGCCGTTCTGGTGGAAATCGCCGAAGTGCAGGAGCGGCCGGTGGCGAAAACCTGGAAACGTTCCGGCACGCTGGTGTACCGCCATATACTGCGCGTGCATACCCAGGAAGAAGGACGTATCACCCGTCTTCCCTGGTTCGAGGGAAACAAAGTCAGAAAAGGCGATACCCTCGCCACGCTGGACAATGAACTGCTTCAGGCAGAACTGCGCAAAGCCAGGGCCACCAGTTCCATGGCCGAGCGAAAAGTATCGCGCCTGGAACGCCTGAGGAAGACCAAGGCCACCTCTGAAGAGGACCTTGTGGAAGCTCAGACCGAGCTGGAACTGGCCCGTGCCGAGGTGGAAATCCTGATGACCCGCATGGGTTATACCACCATCAAAGCACCCTACGATGGCGTGATTATCGATCGGCTGGTGGAACCGGGCGATGCCGTACCGCGCAACACCCATTTGCTGACCCTGGCTGATCCGGCATCACTAGTGGTCCAGGTACCCGCTTCCGAACAGATGCTCGCCGATCTTGGAACTGACAGCCGGGTTCTGATGTATCCGGACATACCGGGCG
>NZ_JBHNMF010000372.1:0-3263 GCF_048562965.1 Thiolapillus sp.
AGAGGCTTCCGCAATAAAGAGCGGTTTGCCAATGCCATTTACTTCCATCTCGGCGGGTTGGATCTTTACCCTGATGGGATTACTAGATGATGGGCGCCCACTCAATCAGGGGAAGAGCCTGTTTATTATGGACCAGGATCGATGTTAAAGTGCAGGAAATGGCGTTCCGGTATTCAGGGGCAGCTTATGGGCGCGCTCAGCCATGTCGGTTGCATTTTCCTATTTTGCGGATATTCCGGCTGGCATGTCTCACCCGAATCCGGGGAACATCCAGAGCCGGAATGCTGAAAGTACAGTCAAGCCCCTCTCTTGCGGCCTTTACTGAAAAGCAGTGGCAGCACATCGCTGTAGGTGGTGGCAAAGTGCACCCTGATGCCTTTGCGGATGTGCGCCGGGATTTCTTCCCAGTCACCCTTGTTGTCAGCGGGCAGAATCAGCTCGCGAATCCCTACCCGTCTTGCCGCGATGACCTTTTCACGGATACCGCCGACGGGGAATACCTCGCCGGTGAGTGTCAGTTCGCCGGTCATAGCGATGTTGCGCACAGGCTTGTTCAGCGCCAGAGACAATAGCGCCGATGCCATGGTGACGCCCGCGGAAGGGCCATCCTTCGGGGTAGCGCCAGCGGGTACATGCAGGTGAATGAAGGATTTTTCGAAGAATTCCGGGGCGATGCCGAACTGCTCCGCATGGCTGACCACGAAGCCGTAGGCGATCTCGGCCGATTCTTTCATCACGTCACCGAGCTGGCCAGTGAGCTTGAAGCCGCGAGTGAAGCTGTGGGTATGCACGGCTTCGATGCTCAGGGTGGCGCCGCCCATGGAGGTCCAGGCCAGGCCGGTGACCACGCCGGGGCCGGAAAGCTTGCGCTCGTCGCTGAAAACAGCCGGTCCCAGATAATCCTTGAGGTTGTCCTGGGTTATCTCGATCGGCGGCTTCGCGCCTTCCAGCATCTTCACCACCGCCTTGCGCACGATTTTCGCCAGCTGCTTGTCCAACCGGCGCACCCCCGCGTCCCGGGCATAATCCTGGATGATCCTGCGCATCACCGGTGTGTTGATCTTGATCTGACCGCGTTTCAGTCCCGCACTCTTGATCTGCTTGGGCAGCAGGAAGCGGCGGGCGATCTGCAGCTTGTCTTCGGTGATATAGCCGGACAGCTGGATAACCTCCATGCGGTCCAGCAGGGGGCCTGGAATAGTGTCCAGCTGGTTGGCGGTGCAGATGAACAGGGTCTCGGACAGGTCGAAACGCAGGTCCAGATAATGATCGAGGAACTCCGCATTCTGCTCCGGGTCCAGCACTTCCAGCAGGGCCGATGCCGGATCGCCCTGGAAGCTGGCGCCGATCTTGTCGATTTCGTCCAGCATGATGGCCGGGTTCTGCGTACCGGCGGTTTTCAGTGCCTGAATGAACTTGCCCGGCATGGCGCCCACATAGGTGCGCCGGTGTCCCTTGATCTCGGCCTCATCACGCATGCCGCCCAGGGAGAAACGGTAGAACTTGCGGTTCATGGCTTCCGCCACCGACTTCCCGATGGAGGTCTTGCCCACACCGGGCGGTCCCACCAGCAGGATCATGGAGCCCTTGATCTCGCCGCGCTGTATGCCCAGGGCGAGAAATTCGAGAATGCGCGCTTTCACGTCTTCCAGGCCGAAATGATCCCGGTCCAGCACTTTGCGGGCGTGGGCCAGATCCAGGTTGTCGTCGGATTCGATGCCCCAGGGCAGCTGTGTGATCCAGTCCAGATAGCTGCGGGTGACGTTGTATTCCGCCGAACTGGGTTCCAATATGGACAGCTTGTCCAGCTCTTCCTCTACCCGTTCCTTGGCTTCTTCACTGAGATCCAGCTTTGCCATGCGCTCGCGGTACTTGTCGATGTCGGCGGTGCGGTCATCCTTGGAGATGCCCAGCTCCTGCTGGATCACCTTGAGCTGCTCGCGCAGGAAGAACTCCCGCTGCTGCGCGTCCATGTGTTCTTCCACGGTATCGCGGATCTTCTGCTGGGAACGTGCCAGGTCCAGCTCCTTGCTGAGCAGGGCCAGCACTTTTTCCATGCGTGGCAGCAGCTCGACGGTTTCCAGCACTTCCTGCTGTTCCTGCTTGCTGGCGGAGGTCAGTCCGGTGGCGAAATCCGCCAGCAGGGAGGGGTTCTCCGGGCCGAAACGGTCGAGGAAAAAACGCAGTTCTTCCTGCAGCAGGGGATTGAGCGGCAACAGCTCCTTGATGGTGTTGACGATGGCCAGGGCATAGGCCTTGATGTCCTTGGTCAGCTTGCCGGAAGGCTCGCGCAGGTAATCCACCCGGGCGATATAGGGCGGATTGGCGCTGATGTACTTTTCGATACGGAAGCGCTGCAGGCATTCCACCAGCACCTGCAACTGGCCATCCACTTCATGCACCTTGTGAATGCGGCCCACGGTTCCCACCCGGTACATGGCCTTGGTGGTGGTCTTCTCCGCCTCGTCATCGGCCGTGAGCACCAGGCCGATCAGATCGGAATTCGATTCGCGGATGGCTTTCAGGGTCGGCGCCCAGTGCCTGGCGTCCATGAGCAGCGGCACACCCTGGCCGGGGAAAAACGGTCGGGCGGCGATGGGCAGAAGATGGATGATGTTGGGCAGCACTTCGTCTGCGCGGGCAAGCAACTGGCTTTCTTCGGTCATGGGTGCTCAGATCAACAGGGATTTTCGGATACTTCTACATGGGGGGGTTCTGCCGGAATTCAAGAGCCGGACAGGAACATCCCCCTGTAAGAAGCATTCGCGATGGCGATTGTTTCTGGCTTAATACTGGTACATCCAGATACGGATCTTGATCAGATCACAAGTGAGATCACCGGCTGCCCTGTGTATCGTGATTTGACTGTTCGTCAGATTCCGCCATTCGGTACTCGAGTAGGACGAGGCGTGTATGTCCCTGCCGCCTACTTCAGTGTCCTTGCATATGATGTCCACCACATAGTTGCCAGAATTGTGACCCAGGTTGTGGGTCAGTGTGGCATTTCCGCCCAACGACACCGCTGTCCAGTTGGACTCGTAGGCCGGGCGCGGGAATGCAACCAGCCCATGTCCTCCCATCGTGACATCTCCGCTTTCATCGACATTGAAGATTTTCACATTGTTTTTATTGAACTAGAGTTTAGAGGTAACTACTCGCCCCTAAGATGAGTACAAGCCTGCCTCCATGGATCTACAATCGCTTTTTCATGTCTGTAGAGGCTTGACATCATAGTACGCCGAGTCTATGCTATTGACCCAACA
>NZ_JBHNMF010000373.1:0-3262 GCF_048562965.1 Thiolapillus sp.
CGTCGTGCGCATAGCGCCAGAGGGGAAGCAAAGTAGGCATCCAAACGCGGCGTCCAGTCATTGGGAGGCAAGTACGGAGCAGCAACGAGCTTGCGAAGTTGTTGCGTAGTGCTGGGTGACTAGGACGGCTGGGGCACAAATAGGTTGTCAAAGGCCGAGTCGATTTTGGGGACTGGGATGTCCCAAAATCTATCACGAGGTCGAAGACACACTTGGTCCTGTTCAATGGCCCTGGTCCCATACCCTGGACCACGGCAGCGGTGTAGCAGTACCCTACCAAGCGCCCCGGTTCAGGCCGGGGTGCTACTTTTTGCCGCGTTTCAGTTTGTGCTGTGGTGTGAGTTTCCCACAAAATTGCCTGCTCAAACTATAGGTATATATATAAAGGTCTTTTTAAAGGGATACCTTATAGGTTTAGGGGGGTGGTGATTATGCGCGCCTAGGGGGTGGTGATTATGCGTGATTTTGGGCTTAGGGGGTGGTGATTATGCGTGCCTAGGGGGTGGTGATTATGCGTGCATAACTTATTGAAATCACAGTGTTTTCAACACCGTCATGAAAAACTAGGCGCGTTTGCCGGGTAATCGGGATCATCCTTTGTAGGGGATCGGCGGAGGGCTGGACATCAGCAACAGACCCCCGTTAACCTGCTTTACCTTAGCTTGGCTGTATACGGTAAGGGCTTGCTTTAACGCCGGTATAAACGCGTTCTTGAAGTTCTTGTTATCGTTGTATTCTTGGCCAAACTGTTCACGAAGACTGCGCCAGTGTAGAACTAGAGGCCGCCCGTTGATCCTGTGGAGCCTGTCAGCCAACATCACATATATATCCATTGCCAAGGCACTACCAGCCAAAGCGTGCATAGCACGGAGATCCAAGGGGACTGCGTGATCAGTCAGGGTCTGATAATACTCTTGGGAAAAGGTGATAGTACCGGGCCATAGTGTCCCCTGTTCCTCGCTGTTGGCTAGCCAAGCCTCAAACTGCTGGATTGGCTTACCGTCGTAGGTGATAGCCTTGGCAGCCGTGGTAATTCCCAGCGTCATACTGCATGCCGAAAGCGCCTGAATCTGTTTGCGGAAGTTAGTAAGAGTTCCATTACGCCCGCCGCTTGACTCCTTGCCCAACCGCTTCAAGAAGCTGGCCGCGCTGTTGCCTACTTCGATTTCAGGAGACCTTTGGCGTAATGCTTCTGTGTTCAAGTGGGCTATTACCAGGCGAGGCATAGGGCCATAGGGAAGGGGTTGCTGGATGAACTGTTTTCCGTCCCATAGCTTACCGGCACGGATGTATAGACCAGCTCCGCCACAAACACGTTCGAACTCTAAACCGTTAACCTTAGAGCGCGGCAGACCTACTTGGCACATGATCGAATGCATGAATGTCAGATCATCGTTGCTTGGCTCCTTTTCTGCGATCTGTAATCCGGAATCGATTAGCTCCTTTTCTTTCTTTGTAATCGAGCCTTTCTTGCTGGACTTACTGCGGCGTTTGGCGGGGGCTTTCTTGGTTGCTTCCTGCTTGGCCTGGGCAGGCGGCAAGCCTTGAGCTTCCGCCGTGCGACGGGCCAAGTCGAACGCTTGGGCGGGGTCAACGCCTTTGGCAATGAGTTGTTCTCGGTATTCTAGTTCGTTGAATTGCTGGGCCATTCCCCCTCCTTTTTAGCAGCTAAAACACAGCCGCTGCCAGCCATGGAGAGCGAAGCGAAGGCTGGTAGTCCCCAGTAGCCGCGAGGCCGCACTGCTTACCCGTCGTGCGCATAGCGCCAGAGGGGAAGCAAAGTAGGCATCCAAACGCGGCGTCCAGTCATTGGGAGACAAGTACGGAGCAGCAACGAGCTTGCGAAGTTGTTGCGTAGTGCTGGGTGACCAGGACGGCTGGGGCACGAATAGGTTGTCAAAGGCCGAGTCGATTTTGGGGACTGGGATGCCCCAAAATTTATCGCGAGGTCGAAGACACGCTTGTAAATGAATATTCTATAAATATTCATTTAAAGTTCTAATCATATTCTTTCAGTGCTTTATAAAGTGCCATTGAAATAAATGCGGAACGGCCCGTTCCCATTGCCTCGGCCTGCTCGTCTACCTGGCGCAACAGATCGCCCGCTATGGTGATGCTGACTTGTCTTTTCTTGCCCTTGGTAATGCCTTTTTCATACGGTGCAGCTTTGTCGGTCGCGGCTCCAGCATCAGGGGCACCGGTCATAAAAGCGTCTGTCTTGTCCTGTGTCTTAGGTTTTTTCTGAATTGCCATTTCATGTACTCCTTAACGCTTTTGAATATTCAAAGAAAGTTAAAAATAGGTTCAATAAGTGCAGCAAGCTCGGCCACTGCTTTAGGGTCTTTCGGGGTCATTTCTCCCACGGCCAGCCCGGCCCCGCCCGCATTGCTGAACGCCTTGCGGCGGCGAATTATAGTCGGCAGGTAGGTAAACTGCGGAACTTCGGCCACGGCATCGGCGGCCTCTGCGTTATCGGTCGAGCGTTCGCCAGGGTCGGCCATGTTCAGAACCGCGTAGGCTTTCAGTCCGTCACGGACGCTGTGTGCCTCATCAACCAAGGCTGCCATATCATCCAGTGCCCACACGTCATAGGAACGTGGGGCGAAAGGTACTAGTAGAATGTCGGCCAGGATCAGCGAGGCCCGGAGCGCGGTAGAGTCGCGCCCACCGACATCAATCACAATGTCGTCCCACTTATGCGCCTGCTGCTGTACTTGGGCGCGAAGTTGTGGCCCATCTGGATATTGAGCGCAGGCAATACTAGGCACCCTGTTAGCTTCCGCTCTGGCTGCAATAGCGGCGGCGGCGGTGCCCTGCCGATCGCCATCAATCAGCCACACGTCCCGACCTTCCCGGGCGCGACTAACGGCTATCTGTACGGCTAGGGTTGTTTTCCCTACCCCTCCTTTTGTATTCGCTATTGCTATAATCACGTATATCCCCTTTTTGAATATTCAAAATAGGGTTATATAATTACCTAGGAATCATCCTCTGTCAAATCATTTTGAATATTCAAGCCACATTCTTTGCGCTGCCTTCTTCTGGCTAGTTCTGCCCGTGCCCAGGCCGACTCCTCGGCCATATCCCGGCGCAGTTCGGCTATCTCTTAGGGAGTCAGTCGGCGCACGGAGGGGCCGGTGTCCTGATTCTTCTGTTCCTGGTAGCCTTGTCCAATATGAAATGAGTCTGAACGTAGGCCGTATTTCCAGTATGAGGTGAGTCTGAAATAAGCTGAATTTTTTCGGTGATTTGTTCATGATGG
>NZ_JBHNMF010000374.1:0-3254 GCF_048562965.1 Thiolapillus sp.
TCACGCAGTGTGTGAAGTTCGGTAAGCGAGAAAAAGGCGGGGTCCGCCCCCAGGCGAGCCACATCGGCATAGGCTGACAGAAGTTTGCTCGGCAGGAGATTTGCTGCCACCTGGGCCCCAGCTGCATCTCCAATCTTTGCCATATGCCCCTCGACCACGGCCCGGCGTATCACGAAAATCAGCGCTGAATGGCCCAAAAACCGCGCTTCCCAGTAGCTTTTTTCCTCCCGCAAGCGTTTGTTGAATTGCACTATCTGCCCGTTTTCCCAATCGGGCAGTGCTTCAATCACTTGGCGTTTTTCTTCCGGCGTCAGGGTCAGGCTGCCTTTCAACGCTGATGCAAAAGCATCCGCCTCAATACCCGAAGGCCACTGCGTACGGGCTGCGATAACCCTGTCCTTCAACTCCTGCATAAATTCCAGGGGATCGGCCAGGGCCTTGAGTTTACCGTCTGGGTCATCGAAGCGGAGCAAAGCAGCCAGTTCTTTTTTCAGCTTGCCGTCTCCCAGCATAGTCTGCAGCGCGGAACGCTCCAGTGCCGAACTTATAATGGGGTCGTCAACCGCGCTCGCAAGGCTGAAGGCGTATTCCGCATGGCGGATCCGATCGTCGCTGCCACCCCGTTCGCCATTGTGCAGATGGTGGTGGGCACGCACTTTCAGTTCATCCTGACTGTAAAAGACCTTGAGGAACTGCACCAGCCAGATCAGGCGTCGGCGCACCCGCCGGCTGGCGCGCATCAGATACCAGATGTTGAAAAAACGCTCGGCAATCTGAAAACCGTTTTTTTTCCCCGGTCTCAACGGGACCTTTTCCACCACGCCCTGGTCTGCCAGGCGGACCACCTGGGTAGACACGGTATTGACCGGCAGTCGGGTCCTTTCGGCCAGTTGCCGCGCCGTCAGGGGGTCCCAGTGGATGGCCATGGCGTCGACCACTTTCTGGGACTGGGCCGGGAGTTCCTCGAAGCGGGCCTTGTACAGCGGAGTAGATTGGTCGAGCAGGCGTTCCAGGTCGCTGCGTACGTCACCTTCGATGCCCTGCGCGAGCACGCCGTAGAGCCATACCGCGGTACGCGGGTTACCTCCGGTAAGGGTGTGCAGGGCGCGCAGCCGGGCCGGTTGCTGTTCAATCATGCGGGTAATGGCGGTATTGTTGTCCACCTCAGCGAGGCGACATAGCACATCCCTCATTTCGTCCTCGCTGAGACCCTTCAGCTCGTGAATTTTGAAGAAGTCGTAAAAGGCGGACTCGTACTCGTAAGTGACCTCCAGCACCCGGGCGCTGGCACCAACCAGCATCAGGCGCGGCTCGTGTCCCAGCACCTCGCGTATTTCCCAATGCGACTTTTTCAGGCGTTCCAGCACAATATCGAGGCTGTCGATCAGCAGCAGCAGTCGCCTGCCAAGGCGGTCAGCAAAATCCATCAGCGCCTGTAGGGCTGTCTTTGCACGTTCATCTTCCTCAGAAGGCAGTTCATCAACACAGGCATCAAGCTCATCAAGTAAATCGCTGTTTCCCGATGCTTCGAGGGAGTCGCCCAGTGCATCCAGGCAGTTCACCCACAGATCCGACAGCCGGGCGATGTTGTATTGCTCCTCCGGAAAAGTGAGCGGCAGCCAGTGGGCCGAGAGGATGGCATCTTCCGCCACGGCAAGCGCAAAGCGGTGCAGCAGGGTGGTTTTCCCCATGCCACGGGTGCCCACGATCAGGCGGTGCTGAGGTGTCTTGCCGGGTTGCTCCCTTTTCAGTTCGTCCAGCAGTTTTTTCAGCAAGGGCTGGCGTGCCACAAAGTAACGTTTCAGCTCTTCCTTGCTGAGGATGCCGGGGTTGTAGACGGCGATGCCGTGCAGAAGCAGTTGTTCAGTCATGGGGCAATCCGCCGTTTCCAGTATTCGCGCAGCAAGGGGAAGTGGAATTGATAGCGTTCGCCGTTTTCCACCAGGTAGCCGTCGTTAACCAGCACGTCCAGCAGGTAGCGCAACCGCTGATCGCGTTGTTCCGGGTCTCGAATCTGCCTGCCCAGTGCCCCCCGCAGTACCGCTTGTCTGGTGCCCCGTGGCTCCTGGCAGGCCATGTTGAGCAGGGTGGTGGCGAAGGTGTCGTCCGGCGTGCCGAGTGATTCCCTGAGGCGCTGGCGCCAGTAGTCGAAGTAATTCTTGTTGGCCGGCTGCAGCAATGCCTCGAACAGGGCGTCGATATCGGTAACCCGGATCGGCCTGTTGTCAACGTCCAGAAGTTCGGAGAATACGAGCTGGATGTAATAGGGCAGAAGCCATTGCAGACGGCTGAGGATGTGGCTGCGCACATCCGGATGCAGATCCAGCCCGTAGCTCCTGGCCAGGGCCTGCAGGAAATCGTCGGCGCTATGAACAGAAAAGGGACCCAGGGTTGTCAGGCGCAGGTCATTGATGGTGTCGGCCATATTATAGCGCCCGGTGACCGTATCCAACCCGATCGAGCCGGCGAGCAGCCACCTCACCCCGGGCTGGTTTTGGCGCAGTTCACGCAGGTTGTGCAAAAACGAGACTGCCCGTTTGCCGCTGTCGTCCAGGCGCAGCAGCTTCAGGATGAACAGTGGCAGCTCGTCAACGGCCAGCAGCCAGGGCATTTCCAGTCCGCTGAGCAACTCGCCGAAGACCGTCATGCTTTCCGGCCAGTGTTTTTTGGCTTCGGCGGTCAGTTCTATGGATACGCCCAAAGCACCGACCTTCTTTACCCGTTTGACCCATGTTCCCAGCGGGCTGTCAGCCACTCGGTCGACGAGTGTTTTCATGATATTCGGGTGGTTCTCGGCGACGGCACGGTAGAGCCTCTCCATGAAATCCGCTTCGTCGGCTGCGCCTTCCACGGTCAGGTACGAGGCCTGATAGCCCTTGTCAGGCGCGAGATAAACCAGGTGCTTCATCAGCGAGGTCTTGCCTACCCGCCGTGGTGCAAGCAGAAGCAGGCTATCACTGTCCAGAGCACGCCAGATGGCGTTGATTTCCTTCTTGCGATTGAAAAAATCCTCGCCTTCCACAGGCGAACCGACATGGTATTGCATGGGCACCTCAGCCAACTACAGATAAATTGCACATCATTAAGGTAGTGCAATTTATCTGTAGTGTCAATAAAAAGGAGCACAGCTGGGAGGAATATCCTGGCGACCGGGAGCCAAAAACCGATAACCGTACCCCAGGGGGAGAGCGCACTTTGAGTGATCTTCCACACCAGGTTATTGCCAAGGGAGGGGCGTAACTGGGGTAGAATTA
>NZ_JBHNMF010000375.1:0-3243 GCF_048562965.1 Thiolapillus sp.
GCGTTTGGATGCCTACTTTGCTTCCCCTCTGGCGCTATGCGCACGACGGGTAAGCAGTGCGGCCTCGCGGCTACTGGGGTCTACCAGCCTTCGCTTCGCTCTCCATGGCTGGCAGCGATCGCTGGCGGTCCGTGTTGCTTGCGGGCGGTACTGCCGGCATGGCGCTGCTGGCCTGGTTCATCCATATCACGCAGCCCATCGGCGCGGTCAATGTGGAGGGGCTGACCTACTGGGGAGGACACTGGTCGCTCTTCATCTGGCACAGCCTGTTCTGCCTGTGTATTGCACTGGTGGTGTTGGCGGCTGCGCTGGGGCTGGGTGTGACTGACAGGCTGCTCGCCAACCGGGTGATCATGTATCTCGGGATCATCAGCTACAGCCTCTATCTGTGGCACTTTCCCCTGGTCAAATGGCTGCATCAGGCGAAGCTTCCGGTATTGCTGCCGGATGCGCCGCTGCTCAACGGGCTGCTCTGGGCGGCTCTGCCGGTGCTGCTGGTTTCCTCGCTTTCCTACTGGGTGGTGGAGCGGCCTTTCCTGCGCCTGCGTCATTCCCGCTGACCCTGCCCGGCAGTATATGGGATAATTCCCGAAACACTTCAAAATTGCACAAAGGTAGGATTTTATGGCGGATACACCCAGCAGGGATGAACAGATACTGAGCATGATCGATGAGTTTGTCGCCGTGGCGAACCGGCTCAAGGACGAGGGCAACGATACCGACCTGGTGAATGCCGCCTTCATGCTCGCTTCCGGAAACTATGCCACTTTTCTTGCCGCCGGCAATCAGGGTTACCTAAAGGAAGACGGCATACGCAAGATTGCAGAGGCCTACAAACACAATCTGACGCTGCTTCAGGATCTGAAAAAGGCCCAGTTCAATCCAGATGGAAAGAACTGAAACGGACAGTCCTGCCATCGATTCACAGGATCTGCGCTGTACCGTCGTCGTCGTCAATTTCAATGGCAGTGAACTGTTGCTGCGAAGTCTGGCTGCGGTGCTGGAGAGCACCCTGCCTGTCGAAGTCATTCTGATAGACAATGCCTCGTCCGATGGCAGTGCGAAACAGGCGAAAAGCCGGTTTCCTCAAATCACCCTGCTCGAAAATGAGCACAACCGGGGGTTTGCCGTGGCGGCCAATCAGGGATTGCGTTCCGCCCGTGCCAGAACCCTGTTACTGCTCAACCCCGACTGCATCCTGCAGTCCGATACCCTGGAGAAAATGCTCGAAGTCCTGCGCTGTTATCCGGAAGTGGGGATGGCGGGCTGCCGTATTCTCAATCCCGATGGTACGGAACAGCGGGGTTGCCGCCGCAACCTGCCCACCCTGGGCAGCGGCCTGCGCAAGGCTGCCGGCCGGCAGAAAAGCAGGAAGGCGGTGGATCTGCATCTGCAGCCGTTGCCCGATCAGCCTCAGTTCGTTGAAGCCATTTCCGGTGCTTTCATGCTGGTGACGCGGCAGGCACTGCATGACGTGGGTTTCCTGGATGAAGACTATTTCATGCACTGCGAGGACCTTGACTGGTGCAGACGTTTTCTCGATGCGGGCCTGAAGATCCTGTTCGTTCCCCATGTTGAAGTGGTTCACTACCGTGGTACCTGCAGCAAGGCCACGCCCGTGCGGGTTTTCTGGTACCTGCACCGGGGGATGGTGCGCTATTACCGCAAGTATCTTGCCAGGGAAAATGGCCTGGTGATCACCCTGCTGGTGATTCCGGCTATCTATGGCCGCTTTCTGTGGCTGACCCTACGCCGACAGCTGGGCAGAATTTCGGGCAGGGCATGAACGGACTTCTGCTGAAACTGGCCCGGCGACTGCCGCCGGAACCTGTGCTGGTCACCGGTGCCAGCGGGCGCATCGGGCGGCGATTGCTGGAAGTGCTGTCTGCCGCCGGATGCAAGGTGTACGCCATGAGCCGTGATGAGGAAGCGGGGTTTCCATCCGGTGTGCAACTCCGTACGGGGGATCTGACCCGTGCTGAAAGCCTGCCCGGGACGCTGGAAGGTGTTGGCTTGGTGTTTCATCTGGCCAGCTATGCGCCGTCGCCGGAAGATCCTGACCCAGAGAACAGTCCCGCGCATCAGGCGGTGACTGTTTCCGGTACGCGAAACCTGTTGGAAAAGGCGCGGGAGGCAGGCGTTGCCTCTTTGGTGTTCACCAGTTCCACCCGAACCATCGACGGCAGCGACAGCAGCTATGCGCAAGCGAAAAAAACAGCTGAAAAGCTCGTGCTGACAGTATCGAAGGACATGAAAACCACGGTGTTGCGCCTGCCTCCCGTATACGGTTTTGCCCGTCAGGGCAGTATTGCGCAGATGCTGGCTGCCATCGATGCCGGCCGCTTTCCCCCCTTGCCGGATTTTGGTGACCTGCGTTCCCTGGTGCATGTGGATGATGTGGTGCAGGTGTTGCTGCTGACGGTGCTGTCTCCGATGGCAGCGGGAAAAGTCTATACAGTCACTGATATGCAGACCTACTCCTCGCGGCAGATCTACGAGCTGATCTACGCGGCGCTGGGCAAAACGCCTCCCCAGTGGCGTGTTCCGGCGTGGCTGCTACGGGCGGGGGCAGGGGCGGGCAGCCTGCTGGAAAGCATCACCGGCAGGTCCATGCCCCTGAACCGGGGCAAACTCAACAGCCTCAGCCGCTCTGCGTTCTTTGATGCCGGGGAGATCGGGGAAGAGCTGGCCTACTCACCTCTGCATACTCTGGAAGAGGCCCTGCCGGAGATAGTGCGGCAGTTCAGGGCATAAACGGGTTCATGGCGCCCATGGGACGGGCGATTTCCCTCACGTGCACGCGCATGATGGTCACGCCCTGTGTCATGTGCTTGAAGCGCTGATCCACATGCTGCATGCCGATTGACATCCTGTCCATGTCGCCGTCCATGACTGCGATATCCGTGTCCATCTGCTGCATGTTTTGTGAAATGCTGGGCATCAGGGACGCCATGACGCAGGTGCTCTTGGCGATATTGTCCATGCGTTTCATGTAGTGTTCGAATTCCTTTACGTTGTCTGTGATGTGCATCATGCGCAGGGAGACCTGCTGCATATTTCTGTGCATGGAATCCATGTTGTCCACGATGCCATTCAGGTCTTCATACAGGACGGCGACATAATAGACATCTGAAGTTTCCCAGAAATTATTCAAGCCACCATGCGCAGCAGCACAGTGACCAGAGAATTTCCGGGGGGATTGCCGGGTTTGGGGCAAACCCTGGCAAAATTCTCATCCAAAGC
>NZ_JBHNMF010000376.1:0-3219 GCF_048562965.1 Thiolapillus sp.
ACCATGTCCCGCAGAAAAACATCGGGCACATCACGCCCATTCAGGCGCTTAAGGATTGGCACAAAAAACAACCGGAATTATTCAAAAAGAAAATCTATGATCTATCGGGACTTGACAAGTATTTATTAAATACGGTTCATTCATCAACGCTGTTATTGCTTTCTTGATCGTGGCTTTTGTGCTGTTCCTGGTCATCAAGGCAATGAACAAGGCCAAGGAGGCCATGGAAGAGGAGAAGGAGGAAGAGGCTGCTGCGGAACCTCCCAAGCAGGAAGTGTTGCTCGAAGAAATACGTGATCTGCTCAAGAGCAAGGCTGGCTGATCCGGCGTCAGTGCGGGTTGTGTTTGGCCGCTGCGTGCTGATGTGCGGTAAGCCTGTCAGTACAAAGCGGCCTTTTCTGTCATGAACGCTCCGCCCGGATAAGCCGGTCAATCCTCTTCCTCCTCCACAATGCCCTGTGGCGGCACCAGGCCATATTCGTTGATCATACGGCGCAGCCGCGGCCTGGATACGCCAAGCACTTCGCAGGCTTTGCCCCTGTGCCAGTTGTTGGCTTCCAGTATTCTGCTGATATGTTCTTTTTCGATGTCCTTCAGGCTGCGGGCCGTGAGAGGTTTTTCCGCTGTCGGCGGAGTGCTGCCCATGCTCTGGCAGAGTATGTGTTCCGGTAACAGTTCCCGGGTAAAGGTATCGCTGTGAGAAAGCGCAACACCTTTCATGAGCACGTTTTCCAGCTCCCTTATATTCCCGGGCCATTGATAGGCTTCCATGCAGCCCAGCACATCTTTGGATATGTGGGTGACATTGCTGTGCAGTTCCTGGTTGATCCGGCCCAGCAGGGTCTGGATGAGATCCATGAGATCTTCCTTGCGTTCACGTAACGGGGCAGGTGAATGTTGATGACCTGCAGGCGATAGTACAGGTCTTCACGGAAGCTTCCTTCCTGCACCTTCTGTTCAAGGTCGACATTGGTTGCCGTGATGACACGGGCGTCCGAATGCTGGGCCTGTTTGGCGCCCAGTGGTGTGTATTCCTTGTATTGCAGTACGCGCAGCAGCTTGGCCTGCATGGCGGGAGAAAGTTCACCTACCTCATCGAGAAAGATGGTGCCGCCGCGGGACAGGGAGAATTTACCTTCCTGTTTGCCCACTGCGCCAGTGAATGCTCCTTTCTCGTGGCCAAACATGTCCGACTCCAACAGTGTTTCCACCAGGGCGGCGCAGTTGATGGCAATGAATGGGCCGTCTGGCGTTTCACTGGAGCGATGCACTGCACGGGCCACCAGTTCCTTGCCGGTGCCCGACTCGCCGGTGATCAGTACCGTAGCCGGGCTCTTTGCCACCAGGCCTATGGTCTTGAATACTTCTTTCATGGCGCGGCTGCGGCCCACCATGCTCGGGTGCCCGTTGATGTTTTCCTGGCCTGTGGAGAACAGCAGTTCATCGCTGTCCTTGCTGGTGTTCAGCAGCTTTACGATGGAAGCATCGAGTTCATCGATATCGATGGGTTTGTGGATATAGTCGTCGGCACCTTTCTGCATGGCCTCGATGGTGCTGTCCATATCATGAAAAGCTGTGATCATAATGATACAAACCTGAGGGTGCTGCGCCTTGAAGTCGGGCAGTCCTTCCAGGCCGGATCTGCCCGGCATGCGGATGTCGAGAATGATGAGATCGGGACTGTAGCTGGTGGCAGTTTCCAGCCCTTCATCGACGCTTGCCGCCAGTTTTACCTGGTGTTCCTGGCTGCTGAGATGCAGCTGCAGCGTGCGGCTGCTGGCAATATCATCATCAACGATAAGGATCTTGCTCATGATCTTGACTCTCTGTTTTGGGGTTCTGTGTTGCCGGGTTGATCGGCAGTATGACGGAGATGCATGTGCCGGCTGGCTTGTTGTCGGACACGTAAATGTTTGCCTGGTGCTGGTCGAGGATGCGTTTCACGATTGCCAGCCCCAGACCAGTGCCTTTTGCCCGGGTAGTGAAAAAGGGTTCGAACATGCGTTTTTGGTCCTCGGCATCGATGCCGCAGCCATTGTCGCAGATGTCGATGCGCACATTGGTTCCTTCGTGACCCAGTTCGATCATGGCTTCTATACTCACTTGGGGAGAGTCGCTGTCGATCGTTGCCTGAAAGGCGTTGGCGATGAGATTCGAAAACACCTGCCGCAGCTTGGTGGCATCGGCATAGATGGTAGGCAGGCCGGAATGATACTGGGTGTGCAGGGTGATTTTTTTCTTGTGCCGGCGACGCTGTGACATGCCGATGGACAGGTCGATCACCTTGTCGATGGGGATCCATTCGGGTTTGAGTGCATCCGGGCGGGAATAGGAGAGCATGTCGGAAAGGATTTCTTCCATGTAGCGGATCTGCTCCAGGGAGATATGGCACAGTTCATTGGTGTCGGCGCTGACAGCGGGGTCGGCTTTCTTGTCCAGGATCTGCAGGGTCATTTTGACTGACGACAGGGGGTTGCGCAGGTCATGGGCGATCATGCTGGCCATGCGCCCCATGGCAGCCATGGTTTCTGCCAGTGCCAGCTCGCGGTTCTGTTTTTCGACCTCCTTTTCGAGCCGCTTCTTTTCCGTGATGTCTTCCTTGACGGCAAGAATGCTGGTGATGTTACCCTCGTTGTCCCGTATGGCAGAAATGGCAGCGGCTTCCCAGAACAGTTCTCCGTTCTTGCGGCGGTTGTGAAACTCTCCCCGCCATTCACCGCCATTCCTGATCGTATCCCAAAGGTTACTGTATTCCTCCCGGCTGGTTTCACCGGATTTCAGCAGGCGCGGGTTGCGGCCTATGACTTCTTCCGCACTGTAGCCTGATACCTCGGTGAACTTGGGATTCACATATTCGATGTCGCCCTGGGGGTTGGTGATGACTACGGAGCTGGGGCTTTGCTCTACCGCCTGGTAAAGTTTGAGCAGTTCACTTTCCGTGCGGCGCATTTCTGTGATGTCTTCACCGATGCCGGTAACACCGATGACTTCGCCCTTGCTGTCGTAGGACAGCGTATTGTTCCAGGTGATGAGGCGGGGTTCCCCATCGCGGGTCTTTACCTGCAGTTCCAGGTGTGAAGGAAAGCTTTGCGGGGTGTCCATCTTCCGGATGATGCCGGATACCTGTTCCTGGTCTTCATCCACAACGAATTTCTTTATCCAGTTTTTACCGATGACATCATCACGTTCCCAGCCGGTGATGTCGAGAAAATGATTGTT
>NZ_JBHNMF010000377.1:0-3209 GCF_048562965.1 Thiolapillus sp.
GGTTTTCTTATGTATCAATGCTTTAGATCATAATTGTACCATCCTGCACCGGATTTCTCATCGTCTTTTTTCGGTTTTTCAATTGAATTTCAATGACTTGGCATTTATAGACGGGAACTAATTAATATAAAAAACAAGCCGCATTTTGACGTTCGACACCTGGCTTGGCACAAGCATTGCTTTGATGAGAAGCGGGTCACAATGATCCCGGTTCTTAAAGTAAGGGTGTAAAGCAATGGACATTTACAAGATTAAGAAGGCAGTTCTGACAGTTTGTGCAGGGCTGGTAATGCTGGGGTCAGCGGCAATGCTGACAATGGCCGAAGACTCACCGAAACAATCGGTGATCGTGCAGGGCAGTGATCTTTCCGCGGTCAGGGAAGCCGTGCTGTCCGTCGGTGGGGAGATAACCCACGAGCTGGGGATCATCCGCTCCGTGGGCGCGAAACTCACCGGCGCGCAACTGGAAAAGCTGCGCACCTTCAAGCAGGTTCGCAAGGTCTATGAAAACAGTGGTGTTGAAACCAGTGCGGTTGACAAGCCTGCCTGTTCCGTAAGAGGCAAGACCAAACTCAGGATGAAGGGTGATCAAATTGAATGGGAGCTGACCAACGATGGTTCCGGAGATGTCCACCTGGACAGTGCCACACTCTTTTGGCCGGCTGCAAATGATCGCCTGACAGAAGTGGAAATGAATGGTGATGAGATTATCGAAGATGAAACCACGGGGGTTTCCGCTACTTTCGGGTCGGAAGACTGGGAAGGCGATGACAGGGATATCATGATAAAGCGCGGCAGGCATACCAAATTTTCTCTTCAGTTCGACAATGACGTGGTGAGGGATCAGCGTTCCTATGAAATTCGCCTGGTTTTCCGCGAAGGCTGTTCAGTGGAGTTTCCGCCGCCTCCCGACATACTTTTCTCTGGTGACAGTGACAGGCAGGCCAAGCGCAGCTATGTCACCAGCATGGTTGATGCAGGCCGGCTGCATGACCAGGCTATCGATGGGATGGGCGTTGCTGTAGCGGTGATCGACTCGGGTATCAGGGCAAAAGCCGGCATGATGAAATACCTTGACGAAGGAGCCTGGGGCAACAGACGCTTGCTTGCCCAGTATGACGCACTGAAAGGCAGGGAGATCCGGCGAGACAGCGACAGCGACGACAATGGTCATGGCAGCCATGTGAGCAGCATCATCGCCAGCAGCCGTTACAAGGACGGTGAGTTCAACGGTATCGCGCCCAATGTCGATCTGGTCATGGTCAAGGCTTTCAACGCCGAGGGTCGTGGCAGCTATGCCGACGTGATACGTGGTCTGGACTGGGTTGTCTCCCACAGGCATGAGTACGGTATCGGTGTGGTCAATCTTTCGTTCAGCACCGAGCCTCGGTCCTACTATTGGGATGATCCCCTGAACCAGGCCGTCATGGCAGCCTGGGAATCCGGCATCGTGGTGGTGGCTTCTGCCGGCAACCGGGGGCCTGATGCCATGACCATCGGTGTGCCTGGTAACGTGCCCTATATCATCACCGTAGGAGCAATGACCGACAGCATGACGCCAACGATTTCTGATGACGATACCCTGGCCTCTTTCTCCTCGGCAGGTCCGACGGTGGAGGGCTTCGTCAAGCCCGAGATCGTCGCCCCCGGCGGCCATATTCGCGGGATGATGGACAAGGGAAACAAACTGGTCAAGGAACATCCTTTGTTTCACGATGGTGACAGCTACTACACCATGTCCGGTACTTCCCAGTCGACGGCCGTAGTTTCCGGTGTTGTGGCGCTGCTCCTACAGGCCCATCCTGAACTGACGCCGGATGAAGTCAAGTGCCGGCTGATGGCTTCTGCCAGGCCTGCGGTAAACAACCGCGATGAACTGGCTTATTCGGTGTTCCAGCAGGGCGCCGGGCAGGTGGATGCCTATGCCGCAGTAAACAGCACTGCCTCAGACTGTGCCAACCAGGGATTGGACATCACTGCCGATCTGGACGGTGAAGCACATTATGGTGGCCTGGCCAACCAGGATGAAAACGGCAACTATTACATCATGGGTATGGACGGCTATCTCTGGTCCAACGGGTATATCTGGTCCAATGGCTACCTGTGGTCCAACGGTTATCTCTGGTCCAACGGCTACCTGTGGTCCAATGGTTATCTCTGGTCCAACGGTTACCTGTGGTCCAATGGTGAAATTCTGTCCGACGGGTATCTGTGGTCCAACGACTATCTCTGGGATGATGGTTATCTCTGGAGCGCCGGACTCACCGAATCTGCTTATACCAATGTCTGGGTAGAGCAGGAATGATCCCTGCTGGCCGGGTGCAATGAGCACCCGGTCAACAGGAGGATGCCTGGCCGGCCATGCGATACAGTGAAATTCTTGAACGGGATCCGGCTTCCGGGATTTCCTTCTTGATTTGCCGGCTGGCGGTTTGTGGAAGAAACGAACTTACTCTATGATTCTTTGCAGAATATTGGAAAAGGCCGGCCATGGCTTTTTTCAGGTCAGAAACACAGAATGTATTTTTTCTGTTGCCATCAGGCATGCTGCCGACAGATGACAGGAATGCTGAATACGATATGGAGTTTGCCGACATGCCCAGTATCCATGTTTTTGCCTCTCTGGACCCTTCTGAACGAAGCGGGTTGTCTTGGCATGTGGGAAGTGTTTGTCTGTCTGAATGGGCCGGAATGCGCTGATGTCCGTCAGGAACGCACTTTGTGATTTTCTTGATGCGGTAAGGGGCATTACTGCCGCTGACGCGGTTTCCCTGTATTTTCAAACCAGCGCTTGTTCAGCCGTCTCTGCTTTTCCATGTGGGTGAGGCTGCTCCGGTAGCAGAACTGGAAAACAAGCAGCAGGCCAGGGAATTCTGCTCGGCTGCCTGCAAAGAGTCACAGGATGAATCGGCTGAAAGGGACGTTTTTCACTGTTATCCCAGACGCATCGAGGGCGGCTATCTGCTTTGTCTGGATATCGGACAGGCGCTCACCATGCTGGCACCTGCGGTAGCCGCACAGCATCGAAAGCGTATTACCGATGCCGATGACAGGGTGGAGCGACTGGAACGTCTGTGGCTGGGGTGGCGCTATTTAGTTTAGCGTAGAAACCCACGTCCTTAGGACGTGGTCATGAGTGATAGGCTCAGCCTGTCACGACTGATACGGCCCATGTTACAACCCGAAACTGAGTTGTCCCCACAACTGAA
>NZ_JBHNMF010000378.1:0-3206 GCF_048562965.1 Thiolapillus sp.
AAGCCAGAACCTACACCCAAACAACTCGCCAGACTTATTCAAGAGCGACACCGGCGACGACAGGCTGCCACAGAATCCTGTCGGCGGAGGGGTGGGGAAATATGACAAAGTAGAACTAGGTCGATTGCTTCAAGAACAGTAGATTTTCCTGTGTTGTTGTCACCTACTAGAGCGGTATCCCCTGAGAAATACAGCTCCCCGTCCTGGACGCCACGAAAGTTGTTGATTGTCAATCTGACGATCTGCATTTAATGCCCTCCCAAATGGCTAGACAGATAATTACCATCCCGAGACGTAGCAAAGAAATCAAGCATGCGATTTTACCCTCTAGATTTCGTTTGGCTTGATAAAGCGCTCGATGAGTTCATTGCCCTGAGAGAGCAACCTAACAATCGATGCATCAAAAGCCCGCTTGAACTCAGGATCCTGCGCGTAGCTCTTGTACAGGTCCAGTTCCCGTCGCCGTTCCTTGCTGACGGCGTTCTGGATGAGCTTCTCCAGGGCCAGTTGGCTGTTTTGTTTGTCGGGGTTGTTGACGACCTGGGTCTCGTAGCTGGGGTCATCCATCACGTGTTTGGCGATGTTGATGAACTTGACCCGTTGTTCTTCCGGCGTGGCATCCCATCCCTGGAACCAGCGCTCGTTGAATGCCTTGATGATCTCGTCCAGGGTGTCCACCTCTGGCTCATCTGGTGGAACACCACGCGGATTCGGGTTTTGCGGGTCAAGTTCGCTCTCAGATCTGTCCAGCCCGATCTCTTCCCGGAGTTTGGTTCTTTCAAGACCATAGGTGGAAAGATCGACGCTTTCCAGCAGCTCATCGAGCACATCTTTGTCCTTGTCCTTGATCTTCAACTTGGGAATCAGGAACTTAAGGAACCAGTGCAGCTTCTCCCAGGTGATGTTATCGAATGACAGGATGCAGGCGACCTGGGCGTAGATCTTGACGAACTGTTTGGCCTTGATCTTGAAGTCGGCTTTCGCATCGTCGTCCAGTTCCAGTTCGCTGTTGAAGCGCTCTGCGCAGGTATCGATAATCGGGCTGAGTTGTTCGGCGGGCACGCTCTTGAAGAACAGTTCGTTGAATTGCTCCACCTCATGCCATTCGTACACGCCCACTTCGTCCAATGATTCCTTCAGCTCGTGCAGCACGTTCACGTCGGTCGCGGAAGACAGGCTGGTGGCGGTGTAGAACGGGTCGAAGGCTTTTTTGATGGCATCGGTGGTATTGAAGAAGTCAAGGACGAAGATGTCCTCCGTGCGCTTGCCGAGCTTGTGATTACAGCGGTTCAGGCGGGACACCGCCTGCACGGCCAGAACGCCTTGCAGTTTCTTGTCCACATACATGGTGGTGAGCTTGGGCTGGTCGAAGCCGGTCAGGTATTTATTGGCGACCACCAGCAGGCGGTAATCATCACTGTCGAACCTGTCCTCGATGTCTTTGCTTGGAAACCCGTTGATGCCCTCTTCCGTGTATTCGATGCCATCGACGGTCTTTTTGCCGGAAAAGGCGATCACCGCCTTGAATCCGGCTTTGCGTTCTTTCAGGAGGTCACGAATCTTCTGGTAATAATGGATGGCGGTTTCGATATTCCGTGTGACGACCATGCCCTTGGCTTTGCCCTTGAGCTTCTTCGGCTTGACCACATGATCGATGAAGTGGCTGACCATGATCTCGGCCTTGATGGCAATAGTCTCTTTGTGGCCCTCGACATAGGCCCGCAGCTTTTTCTGCGCCTTGGTATTGTCGAACAGCGGGTTGTCCTGGATCGACTTTTCGATCTCGTAGTAGCTCTGATAAGTGGTGTAGCTGGCAAGCACGTCGAGGATGAAGTCTTCCTCGATGGCCTGCTTCATGGAATACAGATGAAAAGGCTTGAAAGTGCCATCGGCTTGTTGCTCACCGAAGCGTTCCAGGGTGGCGTTCTTCGGGGTGGCGGTAAAAGCAAAGTAAGAGGCATTCCCGCGCATCTTGCGGCGGCGCATGGTCTCCAGGATTTTGTCTTGCACCTCGTCTTCGCCATCGTCGTATTCACTGCCCTCGCCCAGCGACCGGTTGAGATTATCCGCCGCCGAGCCGGACTGGGAGCTGTGGGCCTCATCGATGATGACTGCGAAATGCTTGTCCGACAGGTCGTCTATCCCATCCACGATAAACGGGAACTTCTGGATGGTGGTGATGATGATTTTCTTGCCGCTCTCCAGCGCCTTCTTGAGATCCTGAGAACTGTCGGCATGGGCGACGATGTTCTTCACCTCGGAGAACAGCTTTATGTTGTTCTTCAGTTGCTTGTCGAGCACGCGGCGGTCGGTGACCACCACCACCGAATCAAAGACAGGATGATGGCTCCCCGGCTTGTATTGTTCAATCAGCTGGTAGCTCGCCCAGGTGATGGAGTTGGACTTGCCTGAGCCTGCGCTGTGCTGAATCAGGTAGGTATGCCCTACCCCATGATCTCTGGCGTGATCCAGGAGTTTCCTTATCACCTCCAACTGATGGTAGCGTGGAAAAAACAGCGTGCGCCGGTGCAACGGATCATTGGGCTTTTCCCCGACCAGCTTGGCGAAGTGCTCGATGATGTTGGTCAGGCTGTAACGGGTGAGAATCTCCTGCCACAGATAGGCAGTACGATGGCCACCGGGATTGGGCGGATTGCCTTTGCCGTGGTTATATCCCTTGTTGAATGGCAGAAAGACCGTCTTCTTGCCTGCCAGGCACGTGGTCATATAGACCTCGTCGGTATCGACGGCGAAGTGCACCAGACAGCGCCCGAACTGCAACAGCGGATCGTTTGGATCACGGTCCTCCCGGTACTGCTTCATCGCGTGGTAGGTGGTCTGGCTCGTCCAGGCGTTTTTCAGCTCCAGCGTGGCAATGGCCAGGCCGTTGATGAACAGCGCCATATCGATGGACAGATTGGGATTGGCCTGCGAGTAATAGAGCTGGCGCGTTACCGAAAACACGTTGCGCTCGAAATTATCCGCCACTTCCGGGTTGATATCGTTATAGGGCGCGCTGTAGAGCAAGGTGAGGTGGGCATCATTGATCGACAGGCCATTCTTCAGCGTCTTGAGGATGCCGTGTTTTTTTATGCGCTTGTTCAGATGCTCCAGCACCAGCCGCTGCCAGTTGGGCTGGTCCTTCAGCTTGGCCAGTTCATCCGCCTGGGTAGCGTTCAGAAAGCCCCAGAATTTCTCCCTGTCGA
>NZ_JBHNMF010000379.1:0-3168 GCF_048562965.1 Thiolapillus sp.
AGGCCTACTTTGTTTTCCCTCTGGCGCAAGGCACGCCGGGAAAACAGTGCGGCCTCGCGGCTACTGGGGTCTACCAGCCTTCGCTTCGCTCTCCATGGCTGGCAGCGAACGCTCGTCCCCCGTCTGCTTGATCTCACCCTTCAGTGTCTGCGCGTTCAGACCCAGGTTGAGGATGGTATCCATCATGCCAGGCATGGACATGGCAGAGCCGGAACGCACGGAGACCAGCAGCGGATTCTCGGCATCTCCAAAGCCTTTTCCCGTAGCCTGTTCGACCTGCTTCATCTGTTCATGCACTTCTTCCATGACGCCATCAGGCAATTCATCCGTGTCGGAGTCCAGATACTCCAGGCAGGCTTCAGTAGAGATGACGAAACCCGGTGGAACATTCAGTCCGATCTGAGTCATCTCACAAAGGTTTGCTCCTTTTCCTCCTAACAGATGTTTATTTTTTCCATCACCTTCCTTGAATGAAAACACCATCTTTTTTGACATTATTTACAGCTCCTGAATTTGCACTTTGTTGACATGATAAGACTGCGCCAGTTTTTCCGGCGGATAACAGTGAAGAATACCATTGAATGCGGGCAAAGACAGAAAGTTACCGGGGGAATGGGAACAATTACCGAAATCCCGGCGGTAAAAAGTGCAAAGCCGGGACTTCAGGCGGTCAGTGATTTTGGCCGGGCGATCAGCCCTTCAGGCGTTGGGGTTCATCCTGCTCAAGATAGGCCAGTTCAGCTTCTGTAAGATCCACTTCATCATAACCGCTGATCATGGGCATGACATGATGCGTGAAGGAACCACCCGTGGTCAGCAGATAGAGATGAATGATGATAAAGGCCAGGATGGCAAATGCTGTACCCACGTGGATAATCGCCACCCATCCGAGTACCGGGCTGGTAATGCCATTCTGCCAATAGTTGTAGGTCAGATAGGCAAGACCGGAAATCCAGATGGCGGGAAAAAGAACCAGCTTCAGCCCCAGATAGGACAGTGCCTGCAGGGGATTGTGTTTGCGCCAGTAGTGCTTGCGATAGGGATGCTGCTCACCCTTGAATATCCCCCAGGCATAAAAACGTGCCACCTTCCATAGGCCATTGGTCGTAGGCAGATAATGCCGCCAGGTACCGGTTGTCACGTGCCAGAAGATGGCAAAAACCCACAACACGATCAGTGACAGTGCAGCCAGTGTATGTACCGTCACAGCCTGGTCGAAAGTGATCAGATTGTAAAAACCGTGTATCCGGAACCCGGTAAACAGCAAAGTAATGATCAGTGCTGCCTGTGTCCAGTGCCAGAAACGCTCAAAACCGTTGAATATTCTTACGCTGCGAACAGGCATCAGCTGTTCCTCCTGCTCAGTATGACCCGTAACAAACCATGTCCCAGAACACCTGCCAGTGTACCCAGCACGAGCAGTATCCCGAGGATATCTAGCCAGCGTGGTGCATCCCGTCCGGGCATGTAGAAATTGTCCAGGTTCTTCAGACGTCCATCCTTGGAATGGCATTCCTCACAGGCGAGCGCCTGTTCCTTGGGGGCCACCATGTGATTGATGGGCCAGTAGGAATAACTGTCGATAAAGCCGTATTCTCCGCTGTAGGGTATTCCATTCTTTTCCATGCCCACTTTAATGGCCTTGGCGAAATCATAGTTCCCCCAGAAAGCCGCATCATCGTCGCCCCAAAGATGCATATATACAAGCGTGTTGTTGCCCTTGTCATAGGGCTGCACGGTATGCATGCGCTTGAAGGGCCAGATACGGGAATCCGGATCAGCAGGATCACCGCTGAAATAGTTGATCTCGACCGGCTTGCTCGGATCGAACTTGGTATCGATGGTCGTATAACGCATCACGCCATTGAACCAGCGATATAGAGGTTTGACGTTCTCGTCGTACTTGAAGCTTCCCTTGATGGACTTGTAAGTATGACGCCACTCGCCATTGCCCTGCTTGTAGCCTTCCTCCTTGTAGCCTTCACCGTTTCGCAGGCGTCCCGCTGTACGCCAGTCCCAGTCCACCTTGGTGGCGACACCACCGCGGGCAAATGCCGGTATATGACAGCTTTCGCAGGCTACCCGGTCCACATGATCATTCTGCTTCAATCCCCTGACGGTCGTGGGATGGGGTTTGTCTCCATGGCAGCTTTCACAGGTGGCGGTCTCCCGTTCCATACCGGGCTTAGGTTTGGCGTGTTCCTTTTCATCCTTGGCAATCATGATGTAGCGGCTGCCCGCCCAATCATGCCCTTCTCCCACGTGGCAAATAATGCAGGCAAAGTTCTCACCCTGCTCGGACATGTGGACATCCACATCCCTGGGCGGATGAAACAGTACGGAGGACAGATCGCCGTGTTTTACGTTGTCGCCACCGCCACCGAAGAAATGACAGGTACCGCAGTTACTGCGGGCTGGCAGACGCACATGCTGGGCGACATTTGTCCAGTTGATGGGCTTGAGCCCTTCGAACATGACCGAACAGGCCTTGTTACCTTTTGTCGGCGGTGTCTTATAGTACTTGCCCGTCGCGTCGTGACATACAAGACAGTCGATGTTTTCTTCATTGCTGAAATCGTAGTTGCTGTCCTTCATGCCGAATCCGGCATGACATTGGGCACACATGCCCTCGTTGCCACGCGCATTGGTGCAGAAATTGTTGACCAGGACACTCTTGCCCAGTTTCTGCCCCGTAATCGGATCATCGAACCGCCAGGTCCAGTGCTTGTTCTTGATGAACTGATGGCCTGCGGTGTTGTGACAGCCCAGACAGGCCTTGGTAACTTCCGGTCCGCTGTTGAAAGGCCCCTGAAGCTCTTTGAGCTTGGTATGATCCGTGGTGGACTTCTTGGTCTTGTCCTTGTCCAGCGCAGTAACCGGATTGTCCACCTTGCCCTTGTTGCCTATGGCAGTATATTCGCTGATTCCCAATTCCACGCCACCTTTGGGGACCTCTTCAGAAACACTGGTCGCCAGCACCGGAGCCGAAGACCCCAATATCAGCAAAACCGACCACCCCAAACGTATTAGAAATCTATTGCGTGAAAACAGCATACAGTCCGACATCCACAGTTAGTTAAAGTAACTATTTTAACTAGAGTTTAGAGTTTCAGAGGAGAAAAACCACTAAAAATCTCAAAAAATAGTTGACATAGCAAGGCGCGGCCT
>NZ_JBHNMF010000380.1:0-3155 GCF_048562965.1 Thiolapillus sp.
AGCAGGATGCAGCAATCAGCGTATAGAACAAGCTCTAACGGGCAGTATGAACAAAATAGCAACTTTATTTCACCCGAAAATATACGGTGGAACAATGTTGCTTACTCTAAACTCTAGTCTCAAAAGTTCTGGCGAGAAATTGCTAGCGTTGTTTCCGTTGCGCTACAGCGTCACCCGTACACGGCAAAGGCCAAGACGCCTGACACCGGGGCACAACGGAGGAAAGCGAATGTTTCAGAAATCAGGATACTGCAAGCAGACCAGGGCTGTCTTTCACAGCCTGCTGCTGATACTGGGGATGCAGTCCACTGCCTGGGCAGATACGGTCACCCGTGGCCCCTACCTGCAGACTGGCAGTGATCAGCAGGTCACCATACACTGGCGCACAGATGTCGACTCCTCGTCCAGAGTCTATTTCGGCACTTCACCCAGCAGCCTTGACCATACGGCAGAATCCCCCCAAAGCGGCACAGAGCATGTCGTCAAACTGGACGGCCTGTCACCTTTCACCCGCTATTACTACAAGGTACAGGCCGGCTCCACCCGTATCGGCGATACAAGCAACACTTTCGTCACTGCCCCCCAGTCCGGGAAGCATTCAGCCAGTCAGGGTATGGGTACTGGGTGATTCAGGCACCGCCGACAGCCGGGCAGCCGCGGTTCGGGACGCCTACAAGAACCTGTCGCCGGCCACCCGCACCGATGTGTGGCTCATGCTGGGCGATAACGCCTACAGCAATGGCGAAGACGCCGAATACCAGGATGCCGTGTTCGACATGTACCCCGACTTTCTGAAGAGCACCGTGCTGTGGCCTGCCCTGGGTAATCACGATGGTCATACGGCTGATTCGGAAACGGAATCCGGCCCCTACTACGACATCTTCGATCTGCCCCGGAACGCGGAAGCTGGCGGTGTCGCTTCCCATACGGAAGCCTATTATTCCTTCGACTACGCTAACATCCATTTCATCTGCCTGGACTCCTACGAAACCGACCGGTCCACCAGCGGTTCCATGCACCAGTGGCTGGAATCCGATCTTTCCGCGACGGGGCAACCCTGGATCATCGTATTCTGGCACCACCCGCCCTATTCGAAGGGCTCTCATGATTCAGACACAGACAGCCGCATGACAGACATGCGCGAAAACTTCCTGCCCCTGCTGGAGCAGTACGGGGTGGACCTGGTGCTTTCAGGTCACGGCCATTCCTACGAACGCTCCTACCTCATCGACGGCCATTACGGTACTTCAGATACTTTCGATGCCAGCACCCACCTGGTCGATGGCGGCGATGGCCAGACCGATGGCGATGGCGCTTACAGCAAGAGCGGCGCACCCCACAAGGGTTCGGTCTATGTGGTCGCCGGTTCATCCGGCCAGACCAGCAGCATGCGGGGTACGCATCCGGTGATGATCGCCTCCAGCGCCACCCTGGGTTCCCTAGTGCTCGACATCAACGACAACCGGCTGGATGCCCGTTTCCTCACAGACAGCCCATTTCACCCTGCTGAAGAACAATGGCACCACGCCAACGCCCCCGGCGGCACCAGACCAGCTCACCGCTACCCCCGGGGGACCGGATCGCATCGATCTCAGCTGGCACGACAACGCCGACAACGAGGATGCCTTTGTCCTGGAGCGCTCGTTGGACAAGCAGGTCTGGACAGAAACGGCCAGCCTGTCGGCGAACAGCACGGGTTATGTTGATTTACCCCTGAGCCAGGCAACTACCTACTACTACCGACTGAAGGCGCGCAACGCGGCCGGCGATTCCGGCTATTCCAATACGGCCAGGGCAACGACAACAGGCGGCTGTGTGGTCAGCAATGGTGCCGCATCCATCACCAACCGCTATTACAGTAACGAGCACGACATCTGCCAGGCGCCGGACCGGGTTTCGGCCGCATCCAACGTCACCGTGGGCACCGATGCCTGGGCAGAATACGTGGCCCCCAGGATCGAACTGGCTCCCAGATTCCATGTGCTGGACGGTGGCCGCCTGACCCTGCGCCAGCCGTAGACACATGCTGCTGAAGACTCGCCTGTCCACTACCTGCTTGCTTGCCTTCTATCTGGGCCTGGCCTGCACTCCCGCAGCTGCCCATTCAGGTATCCACGAGCGCATCGAACATGCTACGGAACTGATACACCGGCAGCCGGATGTCCCCGGACTTTACGTGGACAGAGCCTTTCTTTGGGGCGAACACGGCGAATGGAAAGCCGCCCGCAAAGACATGCGTACAGCCGAAAGACTTGACCATGGAAAAAATACCGTAGCCTATTCTCATGCGCTGCTGCTGTGGCAGCAATACCAGGAGCAAGCCTCGCCCGACACGCTGCTGGAAGCCTTGCGCCACAGCAATCGCGCCATCGAGCATGCCCCATCCAACGCCAATACCCACCTGCTGCGCGGGCGTATCCTGCACGCCATGGGCGATCTGGACAAGGCCCTGGTGGATTACCAGGCCGCTATCGACAAGACCCGCAGGCCCCATGCCGACCTGTATCTGGAAACAGCCAGGCTATGGCTGGAAAGAGGTAGCCCCAACAAGGCACTTGCCACCCTGGAAGCCTCGGTAACACGACTGGGGGATGCGACCGTACCCGTCACACGCATGGCCATGGACATCGCCGAGGAACATGATCAGCCCGGCACGGCCCTGGCTTGGTGGTCGCGCCTGCCCGAAGTACTCAGAACGTTGCCCAACGAACTCCTGCACAACGGGGACCTGCTGACCCAGACAGGTAAGACAGACGCGGCCCAGGAGGCCTACTGCGAGGCAATCAGACAGTTGGACAGGCTGCCTGCGTGGCGGCAGCAGAAGCCCAACATCCAGGGCGTAGACAGGCAATTGAAGAAAAGACTTCACGGCTCCTGCCATTGAGTGCAGAAAGAAAAAATCGTTGAGTTGAAACGGGCGGGCTATAAAATGTTTGGTAATATCTGGAATTCCTAATAAAAACACTCGGGGCATCTGAAACAATGGTGTTTTTATCACCCCGGCACAGGTCGGGATTCATACTTATCAAGATATAGGTTGTCAAGTCCCGATAGATCATAGATTTTCTTTTTGAATAATTCCGGTTGTTTTTTGTGCCAATCCTTAAGCGCCTGAATGGGCGTGATGTGCCCGATGTTTTTCTGCGGGACATGGT
>NZ_JBHNMF010000381.1:0-3155 GCF_048562965.1 Thiolapillus sp.
CACTCCACCGAGTCATAGGTGACTCCTGGTGGAGAGTCCATCCGCATGTTGATGGGCAACTCAGTACCAGTGGGCAGTTCATAAATATCGACCCCCATTGCACTGAAAGCCGCCTTTAGGTCTTGGGGACTGCGTGGATTCAACAGACCGCTAGGGTAAAGCCTATGATTTAGCTTTCGCATGAGGAACATTAATCGGCTGGTGATTTGATCAATCTGCATCTTAACCTCTTCCCTTGCTACACATTATGATTGTGGTCGTATAGGTACCAGCCTTGTTCCGTCAAAACAGCATCAATGGTTCGTCCGTCAAATTCATCGCTCCAATCCCCCAGTGATCCCAAACACGCTTCTTCCAACGTGGCTTTCGTCCGATCAAATAGGGCATAGGCAAAGCCCCCGGGATGCGCTCTGGATTGATAGTAAATGCCATCGTAATCGCTTTCGTAGGCAATTGTAGAAATGCGCCGTGCCAGCGCATAGTCTGGGTCACTGACAAAGGACATATCCAAGTTCAGGCGAATCAGTGACTTCCCCGTCAGGTCCAGTAGCGTCAACGACTTCTTCACCGTCAATTCCCAAACATTGTGGCTCATTAGATCCGCAAGACCGATAAACTTGTCTTCCGCAAAGTCCTTTTCGTTTATGACATCATGGCCGAAGGTTTCGGCAAAGGCGGTATCGATATCCTTCGCGGTATACATGACACCGTAGCTATTGTCCTTCGCATCCCAGCGATACAATGCCTTTCTACCATAGTAAATGGCGCTCGAATGCTTACGCTTGTTGATGCGCAGCATCTTGTCCCCAGGGAACAATTCCACCTGTTTGCACTTATCAACGATCTTATGCGGATCGACATTCATTAGCGAGCTCCTTGTGCTCCCAATTGACGCGCCTTGCGACGCAGATTTTCATCCAACCCGTTCGATTTCAGGTATTCGATACGGGACATCTGGTACTCGGAATCGGTGCCTAACAGGAACTGCGTTTTCATGATCGTACTCAGTCCTTCCAGTTCCTCAAGTAGCTCCTTGAGCCCGGTTACCACCTCATTTCCATTGAACTGCCAGACGGGATAGATGGCGTGTTCACCGCGACGCACAGCCAACAACTGTTTGCGTTTTCTTTTTTTGCCCACTGCCTGGGGGGAGATCCCCAAAAGGTCCGCCACCTCGACAGCGGTATAGCCGCCACCAGCGCGTTCGATCATTTCGTTGAATCGACGGACGCCTTCCAGGATTAACTGATGGCGTTGGCTTTTTACTCCAGACAGTTTTTCGATAATTTCCTTGTACACGGCCAGCAGTAATTCCGTATCGGTCATCTCGGCTGAATCAACCTGCATCTTCATATCGGCCATGTGTTCACTGAGCAACTTGATCACTCGAGTAAAGGATGATTCGGTGTTCTCGTTATGTTTCCTGGTCGTATAGAAGGAACGTATGGCGGACAGGACGACTTGTTCGTCTCTGTGCTTACTCAGATTCTGTAGCGTAGTTAATGTCATATTACTCTCCTGCATAAAGGGCAACGTGTTTATGTTGTCTCCATTGTAATTCTAGTATACAAGCGAAACCTTGGCAAGTAAAAACCACACCTAGCCCCCGCTCAGGGAGGGTATTTGGAAGCATCTTGTAGTGCCGGGGAGTGTCAAATTCTTTAATTATGCGACAAATATGCGGTAACATTACATTTTCCGCTTTGATGAGTGAGCAGGATGTGCAATCGCTGCCAGCCATGGAGAGCGAAGCGGAGACTGGTTGTCTACAGTAGCCGTGAGGCCGCACTGTTATCCCGGCGTGCCTTGTGTCAGAGGGAAAACCAAATAGGCCTCCGAACGCGGCGTCCAGTCATATGGGTGCCAAGTACGGGGCAGGATTGAAAAATGGAAAAAGCTCACTCATCAACGCGGAGAAGAGCTGTTTGTAAAATATTATTAATAAATACAATAAGTTATGTCTGCCAGGAAAATACCGAGGAATTACCGCGTGATCACGGGGTGCGTGGCCAGCGAAAAGTCCGCCAACAATGCCGCCGAATTCGAGGGGTCCCTTGAGCGCGACCTTTACCACATGCTTGATTTCGACTGGACCGTGGAGCGCTTTGAGGAACAGCCCGTTGAAATCCGTTACAAAGACGCCCGGGGCAAAACAAGAAAATACACGCCGGATGTCCTGATCGAGTACGTGCCGGAAGTCGATCGGAAGCCGGTGTTGGCCGAGGTGAAATTCCGCAAGGAACTCAAGGAGCATTGGCGGGATTTCAAGCCCAGATTTCGGGCCGCTCTACGGTTCGCCAAGAAAAATGGGTGGGTCTTCCGGTTGTTGACGGAACGGGAGATCCGGACACAATCCCTGTTGAACACCAAGTTTCTGCGCAGATTCAAGAACAGGAATGTCGAAAAAGAAGATATGCATCGCATCCTCCACCAGTTGGCTCGTTCGGAAAAAACCACGCCGGCGGATCTGCTCGCTCAACTCAGTGATGATCAATGGGAGCAGGCTCAATTGTTGCCGACCGTGTGGTACCTGGTCGCCAACAGGCGGATCGATGTCGATCTACATCAACCGTTGAGCATGCGATGTGTGCTTGGGAGTAAGGATTGATGGCGGAATATCAAGAGAATGAGGGGCGCCTGGCTCTCCGAACCGACAGTTTGGTGGAGTATCGGGGCAAAAAGATGCGCATCACCCGGGTGTTGGATTTGGAGTTGGTTCTGGCCAGGGATCTTGAATCGGATGAAGTTTCGACGGTTCCCATTGGAGAACTGGAGCCTGTCGGGGATTCGGGACTCGCCTCCGGCGGAGAAGATCTGCTGAATCTTTCAGATGAACAGTGGGAAGAAGCCGAAAGACGGTATGAATTCATTCGCCCATTGTTGAAAGGCCGCGGTGGGCGCAAAAAGGTGGAGGCCGTCGCGTCAAAGGCGGGCGTCAACAGCGCCACGATTTATCGATGGATCGATAGATACCTAGAGTTTAGAGTAAGCAACATTGTTCCACCGTATATTTTCGGGTGAAATAAAGTTGCTATTTTGGTAACTACTCACCCCTATCAGCATAGAGCTGTCCCGAAAAGGCCATTTGAATGGCGACCAGCGGATTGTATCCCTGATTTGCCATGGTCTGCAGGTAACTGGAGATGCGGCAATAG
>NZ_JBHNMF010000382.1:0-3154 GCF_048562965.1 Thiolapillus sp.
CGCGTTCGGAGGCCTACTTTGTTTTCCCTCTGGCGCAAGGCACGCCGGGAAAACAGTGCGGCCTCGCGGCTACTGGGGTCTACCAGCCTTCGCTTCGCTCTCCATGGCTGGCAGCGAACGTTTCTGTTTCATCTCGATGCCAAACAACGATTCGAGACAGCGCCACAAATTGGAGGTCATGGAGGAAGTGAACGGAACGATGACCGAGAGCAGGGTATAGACGAAAAGGGCGGAGCGTTCCTTGCCCAGAGCGGTTTTTGAAAAATGGGTTTGGAGGGGAGGCAGAAGGTCGCGTAGAATAAACATGAATGAGGCCTGTTTGTTTGTGTAATCAATGGCTTAACACACTGTATTATACAGTAAAATCAGGCTTCATTCATCAATAACCTATTGTTTTTCAAGCGAAAGAAACAAAATAAACAAGAATATTACCAAGTACTAATTTATCCGCCATATTAGTCGACTCTAATATTCATTGCTCCAAAAAATTGGGAAACTTCAGATTGATAATGTAGGAAACCGACAATCGCATTTTTCGGTTTCCTTATGTATGTTGAAAAAGCCATGGATGGACTTTTTCAACATCCTGCTAAAGAAATATGCGGATACTTCCCTCTCCAGAAACGAAATCTGCATCCAGTTGATAGATCAGATAGCGAAACTGCACACGCTCCACCTTTTTCCCGGTACTGTCCAGCCATATCCTGGCAAAGGACTTTTCCACTTCAGGACCGGCTCCCCGCAATCGAAACCGGTACAGCATGCCACCCGTCGCCTCACCGTTGGGCGGCCCCAGGGCTGCGACGATCTCCTGAGGTGTGGGGATGTCATCCGGATCGAGATCGTGGAGATCAAAGTGTACGCTCCTGCTCACCATGCGGGCCTGTGCGGTGCAGGCATGAGCCACGGTTTCCCTGATCAGGCCCGGGGTGATCATGGCGCTGAGGTTCTTGTCTATAATGCCCGCTCTCAACAGCATTTGGCCGTTTTTCTGCTGGAACTCCAGATGCAGGGGAATGGCGTATTCAGCTGCATTTTCCCCGATATCCTTTTCGACGACATAAACCATTTCCAGTGTCTCCGTGCCTTCGGTACGGAAAGTGGGGGAAGCGCCCAACAGCCAGATCACATCGGTATCCCGCAAAACCGGATGGTGCATGTGCATGCTTACGCCATCATCGACAACAAAAGTGAAGTTGCTTTGGTAGTCACAGAACTGCTCCTTGAAGGCGTAGACACGGTTCAGAAGGCAGCCCGACAGTTGAGCCATCAGCGTCAGGGCCAGCAGCCAGTACAGTGTTCTCAACACCCCCATGCGCTGTTTCCGGCCTCAGCTGGCCTCTGGTGCCGGAGGGACGGGCAGCTGTTCGCCGGATTCGAGCTGATACAGTACCGGCGTCTGCAGGGAAATGTTCTGCTCCCGTGCCACCTTGAGCAGCAGCGCCAGCATCAGCTGCCGTATCTTCAGTACCTGCCGGGTTTCCTTGATGTAGTAGAAGCAGGTCCATTCCACGGCATAGTCACCGCCTCTGGTCGCCCTGATTTCCACTTCATACTGGTTTTCGATGGGCAGGTCCGGATTGTCCTTGCTCAACTCCATGACCTGAAGAAACAGCCGGCTGACCTCTTCCTCGGTCACCGCATAGGACACGTTGATACTCAGCGCTTCACGCAAACCTTTGGCGGATGCAAAACGCGAGAGATTGTGTACTGTCATGTTGCGCAGTTTGCTGTTCTGGATAAGGATGCGGTGATTGTTCACCAGATGCAGGATTTCGGTAAAAAAGACCTTGGTGCGGAACACCATGCCTACCTGGGAACTGTCTTCACCCAGCTGGATGATATCCCCTTCCTCGATGAGACGGCTGTTCAGGATGACGAGACCACTCACCAGATCCGGCACCCAGGATGCCTGGGTCAGGGCCAGCATCACGCCCAGCACGCCGCCAGCTTCCAGCAGAGAGCTGTAACCCAGGATGCGGATCACGGCCACCAGCACCATGATGGAAATGACTACACCCACCATGAGCGTGAGCAAGCGCGAGTTGTAGGTTTCGATGAAAACAGTCTCTTCACCGCGTTTTCTTTCGTGTCCCCAGCGTCGCCTTATCATGCGGCTCAGGATGAAAAAGAACAGCCAGCCAACGTAAATGGCCAGCAGCACACCCAGTGTGCGCGTCACCACCACGGTGCCACCTTCCGGGTGCATGACTGCATTGCTGATGACAACTGCGACGGCAATGATATTGGCAACCCGGAAAACGTTCAGGCGTCTGCTGAAACGCTCCTGGCTCTCACTTTCAGGAAAAATCCGCTTGAGCAGCGGGCGGGAGAACAGCAACAGCAACAGGTTGACGCTCAACAGCACCATATCCATGGTCGATAGATAGTCAGACAGGGGCGTCCAGTTCATCGTTTTTTCCTCTCCTGAAATTTCCGCCATATCCAGCTGCGCGGCCTGTCCTCACCGGTCAGTATGTACTCCAGAGTCGCGGTATGGCAAAGCGTCCACTCCATGGTGGAAAAGGCCCGGCGGGTACCGCAAAACAGCAGTCTGTCTCCCGGCAGCAGTTCCGTATCTGCCTCGGGCAGCAATTCGCGGCTGTTGCGGCTGATCCTGAGCAGGGCGATGCATCTCAGTGAGCGGTCACGGTCACCGGGGGATCGCATGATATCCCCGAGCTGCACCACCCTTCCCCGTTCCAGAGCGTCATGGATCGCACAATGCCGGTCCTGATCGACAACGATTTCCTGAATGACCGGCACACGATTGTCCACCAGTCCGGCAATGCGGCTGACCAGTGCACAGGCCCAGTCTTCCTCCTGATAGGCGGCCAGGCTCATGAACTCATAGAGCATGGGTGTTGCCAGCAACACCCGGATCTTCCCCGCCACGATAGCACTGGGATGCATCACCATGTCGGCATCCACTGCGCGGAAGAGTGCATCATTTTCCCTGTAGTTCTGCCGTGCAATCACAAACAGCTTGTTGGTCATGGCTCTTGCGGTCATGACGATGGACAGATTGTTGGCATCGTTGTCCGTGCCCGCAACGATACCTACCGCATGCTCGATATCCGCCTCAGTCAGCGTATCTTCTTCGGTGCCTCTTCCCCTCACCACCCCCTGCTTGGGTTCGCCCGTCTTTTCGGGC
>NZ_JBHNMF010000383.1:0-3135 GCF_048562965.1 Thiolapillus sp.
CTATTGCCGCATCTCCAGTTACCTGCAGACCATGGCAAATCAGGGATACAATCCGCTGGTCGCCATTCAAATGGCCTTTTCGGGACAGCTCTATGCTGATAGGGGTGAGTAGTTACGGCAGATGTTTTATTTTGTGTCCGCTGTGCCGGGGGTGGGCGGACTGTATGGCAACATGACAAATTGTCAGAGATTTATTTTCTGTCAGCAGTAGAATGGCGTTGTATTCTAGAAGGAGGGATTGCAGGCATGAGCTGGTTCGGAAAAAGCCTGAATCACAAGTTCACCATCGCGACCATCGCAGGTTTTCTGATCAGTTCAGTGGTGTTTCTTGTGCTGTTTCTGGGTTTCTATCAAAACAAGCTGGAGCAGGAGAAGGCCCAGGCGGCTCACGACGTCAACCGTTTGCTGCAGACTTCCCTGGAAAATGCCATGCTCAAGCGCGATATCGATGGCCTGATCACCATCGTCCAGCATTTGGGAGAGCAGGAAAATGTCAGCGCAGTGATGATCGTGAATCCCCAGGGAAAGGTGCGTTTTGCCAGCCGTCCCGATCTCGAGGGAAAGATCATCGGCAAGGAGTTCATCGAAGGCCTGGAAGCCCATACGCGATTCATGAAGGACGAAACCGGCAGGGAAGTGCTGCGGAGCGTCAATCCTGTGCATAACAAACCCCCCTGTCAGGTTTGTCACGGTCCACTGGAAAAGCATCCGGTAAACGGCATCCTGCTGGTGGATTACGATGCCACTTCCATGCGTCACTAGGCGCGTAATACCACCCTGGTGCTGATGGGCGCCGGATCGCTGATCGTCGTGATCAATCTGCTGGGTGGCTGGTGGTTCATCCGCCGGTTCATACTCAAACCTGTGGCAGCGCTGAATGCGGCGAGTGATGAACTGGCCAGTGGCAAGCTGGATTCCCGCGTGCCGACCCACGGTGAGGATGAACTGGCCAGCCTGGGGAACAGTTTCAATCAAATGGCCGAAAGTCTGCAGCGCCATACGCTTGAACTGGAAGAGAGCCATGCCTTCCTGCAGGCGTTGGTGGACGCCATTCCGGATGGTGTGCGCATCATTGACGATGACTACAACATGCTGCTGGTCAACCGGACATTCTGCGAACAGGTCCAGTGGCCGGATGAGGCCTGTTCAGGTGAGAAATGCTACCGTGTCGCACACAACCTGGACTCACCCTGTCCGGTGGACCTGCTGACCTGTCCGGTAGAAGAAATCCGCAAGGACCCGAAGCCGCTGAAAGTGATCCACCATCATTGTCATGAGGGTGAAGACACTCTTGATGTGGAAATCTATGCAGCACCCATGCGTATCATGAGAGGGGGACAGGAGATTACGCTGGTCGTCGAATCCATTCGTGATCTCAGCCAGCAGGTGCGCTTCACCCATGAGCAGCGACTGTCGGAACTGGGAAGGCTTGCCGCAGGGGTGGCCCATGAAATCTACAATCCCCTCAGTTCCATGAAGCTGGCCCTGCATTCCCTGCTGCAGAGCGTCGACCGTGAGGGACAGTCGGAAGAGGTGTCGGACTATCTCTCCGTGGTCGAACAGGAGATGGATCAGTGCATCAACATCACGGATCGCCTGTTGCGTCTCAGTGCCGCGCCCATGGAGCAAAAAGAGCTGGTGGATATGGAGGAGGTTGTGGACGATACCCTTACCCTGCTGAAATGGGATGCGGAGCAGTCGGGTATCGAACTTGTCAGGGATTTTCCTGATCAGCCTTTGCGTGTCATCGCCAGCGGCAGTGAGATGCGCATGCTGACACTCAATCTGGTACAGAATGCCTTTCATGCCATGCCGGATGGCGGCCGGCTGACCATTACCGGCAAGCTGACCGGTCACGAGGTTGTTCTGACGTTTACAGATTCCGGTGTGGGTATCCCCGAAGATGAGCTTCCCTATATCTTCATGCCCTTCTTCAGCCGGCGTGCGGATGGCGTCAGCGGCACAGGTCTGGGTTTGGCAATCTCCAGGACCATCGTCGAGAACTGTGGCGGTGTGCTGAGTGCTTCCAGTACACAGGGGCAGGGAAGTTGCTTTACCGTGGTAATCCCCGAAGCTGACCCGGAAGTGCCAGGATTATGAAGACGCGTATCCTGGTGATTGAAGACGATGCCCTGCTGAACCGCATGATCGTGCGGCAACTGGAAGGTATGGGTTATGAGGTGGCTGGCATGGGAAGCCTGGGTGATGCCCGCGACTACCTGAAAAAATACGAACCCGACCTGGTTATTTCAGATATGCGGCTGCCGGATGGAGACTGTCTGGCAGCGCTGCCAGCCCTGGCGGAATTCCATCCCGTGATCGTGCTGACAGCCTATGGCACCGTGAAGAATGCCGTGGAAGCCATTCAGGCCGGAGCGGCCGACTATCTGAGCAAACCGGTCAGCCCGGATGAACTGGCGCTTACGGTCCGGCGCGTGCTGAATACCGCCGCCTTGAAGGCCGATCATCAGTTTTGCAAGGCGCGACTGGCTGCACAGGCGGATTCGCAGCGTTTCATGATCGGCCAGAGCAAAGCGCTGGATCAGGTAAAAGAACTGATCAATGCGGTAGCGGACAGCGATATGACCGTGCTGGTGCTGGGAGAGAGCGGTTCCGGCAAGGAGCTGGTGGCACGGGCCATCCATGATCAGAGTCACCGCACAAAGCGCAATTTCGTGGCGGTGGATTGCTGTACGCTGCAGGAAAGCCTGTTCGAGTCCGAGCTGTTCGGTCACGAAAAAGGCGCCTTCACCGGCGCCGATAAAAAGAAGCAGGGCCTGATCGAAGGTGCTGCAGGCGGCACCCTGTTTCTGGATGAGATCGGTGAAATCCCGCCGGCGATACAGGCCAAACTGCTGCGTGTACTGGAAACGGGCCAGTTCCGCAGGGTGGGGGGCACCAAGGATCTCAGTTCGGATGTGCGCATCGTCGTGGCTACCAATAGGAACCTGAAGAAGATGTCTGAAAACGGTGAATTCAGGGCAGACCTGTACTACCGGCTGGAAGCCTTCACCATCGCTGCCAGCCATGGAGAGCGAAGCGAAGGCTGGTAGTCCCCAGTAGCCGCGAGGCCGCACTGCTTACCCGTCGTGCGCATAGCGCCAGAGGGGAAGCAAAGTAGGCATTCGAACGCGG
>NZ_JBHNMF010000384.1:0-3131 GCF_048562965.1 Thiolapillus sp.
GAAATAAACACATCGGGAAATCAGGACACACCATGACTCTTTTTAACGGAATCCGGTCGGCCTTCAGAAAGCTACGGGGCGGAGGGCTCCCCAGCGATACGGTGTTTGTCGAACCGCTGGTGCGTGAACAGGATATTGAAGCCCCAGCAATCAAAGGAGAGAACGAGAGTCTCGCGAACATCGTTGCCAACCAGGCGCCACCTGTTGAGCTGGGCATTCCCGTCCTCAATCTGGAGCAATTGACGGTCACACAAAGAGACCTCATCGAGCAAATACAGAAAATCGGGGAGCTGGATCCCGACCGATTCCGTGAATTGATACTACCGGTGATCCAGCGTTTTGCAGCCTTTGTGCATCTTTTGCCCGCTTCTGAAAATTACCATCATCATGGCACCGGCGGGCTACTCAATCACAGCCTTGATGTGGCGTTACGGGCCGGCCGGATGATCAGCAATAAGTATTTGCAGCAACCTGGGTTTTCTCCTGCGCAGAACAATGCGATCAAACAACGATGGCCTTACGCGGCCATGGTCGCCGGACTGTGCCACGACTTGGCCAAGCCGTTTGCCGATTTTGAAGTGACCAGCAAGGATACGCGGAAAGTCTGGGACCCGTTTTCCGAGACTCTTCTTGGTTGGGCGCAACGTGAAAAAATCGACCGGTACCGATACACCTGGAACAAAGGCCGCTACGGTAAGCATGAGCAGATGGCCGGCGGATTGATCCATCATGTCCTGACCCCCGAGTTCCTGTCATGGCTCCGGGAAGCCGGAAGCACCGTAACCTATCCTATGTTTCAGGTCATCGCTTATGGCTCCGCAAGCCCCAAACGCAATCCATTGCGTGCCGTCATCATGGATGCGGACCAGCGCAGCACGATCACCGATGTTCATCGTTGGCAGGAAGCCCGTAAGGAAATCGGCATGAAAGTCAAGATGGAACGGTACCTGCTCAACATCATCAAAGAACAGATTCTCAGCGATGAATGGACCGTAAACGAGGTCGATTCCATTGTTTTCGTGGTCGACGGTGACGTTTTTCTGGAATGGAAGGAGGCGGCGGCTTTCCTGATTTACAAACTCGATGAGCTAGAACTCAACGGATTGCCCAGCACGCCCGCTGCCATCGCGGATTTGCTCATCAAAACCGATATTACGATGCAAAACCTCAGCAACCCCAACCGGCCGCGTCGGCTTTGGGATATTTCCATTCCCGTCACCTCACGGGATGGCACCGAAATAAAGGTAACAAAGACTGCTCTGCGGTTTGTTTCTCCGGATTACATCCTAGACCACTACTACGATTCGCTTCCAGGCGCCACCATCCTCAAAACACCAACTGATGCCAATGAGGACGCTGACCTCATCAGCACCGAACCGGCCCGGCAGAATACCGCAGACACGGAGGCTTCTGCCGACGGAGATACGGAAAACACACCGGTTTCCGAAGAACTCCAGGCACAGAAGACCCCGCCCCGTCACAATCGGAAGAGCAAGGCCGTGGGCAATAATGACGTTGCATTTGGCCGCCCCAGCGAGACGGCAAGCCCGGGAACAGCAAACAACAAAGCTTTTGCACTCGCCGCTGAATTGGACAAAGACACATCAACCAATGAGTCACAGAACCATGCGAATGGCCGCCGGAATAAAGCTCAAAACAACGAAGGCGAGGGCAAGAAGGCTTCGGCACCGGGCACGAACAGCGAACCCGGAAAAAACCATCTCCCATTTGGTGGGCACGGTGTCCCGCCGGCATCCAAGTCCAGCAAAGGCCGGGCAAAGAATAAAGCGCCATCCCAGAAGAAAGCACACCCAAACCTTGAAAAAGAGTTTCTTGCTCGACTCAGGCGGACAAAACAGATACAGACTCGAATTCGCCAAGACGCCAGCGGTGCGCTCTATCTTGTGTATCCTGACGCTTTTCTTGGCAACCTATCGAAACAGGACCTCAAAAACCTTTTCGTCCAAACGGGGCTCGTTCAAGAAACAGATAACCCCGAGCTCTATCTGTTGCGGGATGACCTTGCAAAGCAGATAGTGCCAATGCTGGAGCACAACGGCCAGAAGAAAGCGGAGGGGAGGGCAGAAACCACCCTTTTCCCGTCGCAGGTTGGCAGGAAAGCGTCCCGTAAGCCGAAAAAGGCCAAGGCGGCGTCGAATAACCCCCCATCAGATACCAAGAACCCGTTTACGCATAACTAGGGCTTACAAAAATGACATTGGAACGATCAGAAAAGATGCTTCAATATCTTCCCTTTCGGAAGCGATATGAAGGCTATGCGGCCGCCGCATGGGCTGCTTCATGTGCCGCAGGCTTAGCCATAGGCAACCAGGCAGTCAACATGCCGATCAATCCATACCACTACATTGCTGCAGGAGCGGGCTTCCTTGCTGCCTACCGGCTGTGGCCTGTTCTGGTAATGACGCGCAACAAAAAGCATCTCAAGCCCCGTAAACTGGAGTTCACTGAAATCACCGAGTTGCTGCGGTTGAGAAAGGAGAGTCATATCTGGCTCGGCAATGGATTCGAGTGGTCCAAAGCACAGACGCAGATGGCTTATGAAATCTTGAGCCGAGATATCGACGACCTCAACCTCGGAGATACCGGCATGGGATCCGGTTGGATTCACGGTGTTGGTTTCAAAGAGGAACCGGTACACATCCCCATTGGCAATTTCGGTGTGCATACCCTGATTGCCGGTACCACCGGTGCCGGAAAAACCCGGATGTTGGATTTGCTGGTCACCCAGGCCATTGCTTTAGGTGATGCTGTGTTGATCATCGACCCAAAATCCGATGTGGACCTAAAAAATTCGGCGAAGCGCGCTTGTGATTACCTGGGGCGCGGCAATGACTTTACCTACTTCAACCCCGCCTTTCCCGAAAAAAGTATTCGGTTGAATCCTCTGAAAGCCTGGAACCGTTCCACTGAAGTCGCCAATCGTATCGCTGCGCTCATTCCCAGTGAGTCTGGCGGAAACGTGTTCAAGGCGTTCTCCCAAATGGTTCTCGATAAGGTGATTCAGGGCATGCTGGCCGCCCGTATGGAGCCTACCCTGTTGAAAATCCGCCGGTGCCTGGAAGGTGGTGTCGAAGACCTTCTGCTCGAAGTGTTCGAGATATACTTCGCTG
>NZ_JBHNMF010000385.1:0-3115 GCF_048562965.1 Thiolapillus sp.
GGTGCCGGGTTAATAATACCCGGCAAAGATTGCATAGTAGAAAACGGCTCCCTTTTGTACAATGCAGCTTTAGAGATCATTCGGGTAAACAACAACATGGGCTTCCTGAAAGACAAAAAGATACTCATCACCGGCGTTGCCAGCAACCGCTCCATCGCCTATGGCACGGCCAAGGCGATGCACCGTGAAGGCGCACAGCTGGCTTTTACCTATCAGAACGAAAAGCTGCAGGGACGCGTGGAAAAATTTGCTGCCGAGTTTGATTCAGACATCGTCTTGCCTCTGGACGTGGCCAAGGACGAAGATATCGAGGCATTGTTTGCTTCTTTGGCAGAACAGTGGGACGGACTGGACGGTCTGGTACACTCCATCGGTTTCGCCCCCAGGGAGCAGCTCGAAGGCAGTTTTGTCGAGGCAGTCACGCGCGAGGGATTCAACATCGCACATGAAATCAGCGCCTACAGCTTCGCGGCGCTCGCCAAGGCCGGCAGAAAAATGATGGAAGGACGCAATGCCGCTCTGGTAACCATGACTTATCTTGGCGCAGTACGCACCGTGCCAAACTACAATGTCATGGGTGTGGCCAAAGCAGCTTTGGAAGCCACCACCCGTTATCTCGCAGATTCCATGGGCCCCGACGGCGTGCGCGTCAACGCCGTTTCTGCGGGGCCTATCCGTACCCTGGCAGCATCCGGCATCAGCGACTTCCGCGCCATGCTGGCGGAAGCAGAAAAGAAAACACCGCTGCGGCGCAATGTCACCATCGAAGAAGTCGGCAATGCGGCCGCCTTCCTGTGTTCCGACCTTGCCTCCGGTATTACCGGTGATGTGCTCTATGTGGACTCCGGCTATCATATCGTCGGCATGGCCTGAAATCGCGTATCCGGTTGCTCTCCCTTCGCTGCAAAGCACCGGGAGAGGAACCCTTACCGCTCACTTCATTGCTTGCGCAATACGGCAATGACCCGATCGACAGCCTGCTGCAGCTCGGCCAGGAGTTGCGGTAGCATCACCGATTCTTCCTTTCCGTACTCCGCTTCCATGCGCTCACACAGGGCAGCTGCTTTTTCGGCTCCCAGGGACTCGCTTGCAAGTTTCAGTTTCTGAATTGCCTCCCTGGCTTTCTCACGGTTGCCGTCTGACACTGCTGTTGAGATCGCCTCCAACTGATCAGGCGCGCTCCACAAGTACAGGGTGATGACATTGCGCAGCCTCTCCGGACCATTTGCTCCCAACTGTTCGAAGACTGTCGGATTGATGACAGTATCCTGCTTCATGCGTTTGCAGCGCATCCTGTCCACCCATTGCAGCAGCTTTTCACGCAGCATCCCAGAATCAAAAGGCTTGGCGAGATAACCATCCATCCCCGCCGCTCTCAGACGGCTGCCCACTCCCCGGCCTGCCTCCGGGGTGATTGCAACAATGGGAATACGCGGCTTCCGCGTTGCCTGTTCATGCTGACGGATCGATCCCACCATAGCAATACCCCCGGTTTCAGACATCTGGCAGCCGAGCAGCAACAAGTGGTAACAGTGATCTTCAAGGGCTTTCATCACATCTGCGGCATTTGTCAGGGCTTGAACATCGACATGCAGATTGGCGAGCATGGCAAGCGCCGCTTTGCGGTTTGCCGGATCCCTTTCCAGTAACAGCACCTTCAGTCCCTCTAGCGAAACCACATCTCCTGATACCTCTTCTGAATGTGTCGCAGGAACAGGGAGCTCGGAAGAACGTTTATGGGGACGTAAATGCAGTACAAAACTGAAGCGTGACCCTTCATCGACAACGCTGTCGAGTGTGATTTCACTGTCCATCAGTTGCAACAGTTCCCGCACGATACTGAGACCCAGCCCCGGTCCATGGTGGGAATCATTGACCTCATCTTCCGCCTGCTCGAACGGGCGGAAGATCACTTCCTGTCTGTGTTGTGAAATGCCAGGGCCGGTATCAGACACCGCAATCTGTACCGCGACGTCGTGATCACTTTCCCACAACACATTCGCATCGAGGCTGACTTCACCCTGCAGGGTATATCTGATGGCGTTTCCCAGCAGGTTCACCAGTATCTGCCGCAGGCGCACGGGATCACCCCATACCTGCAAGGGAAGCGACCGTGCCAGATTGGCGGTCAGTCTCAATTGTTTGTCTCTTGCCGGGATGCGCATCATATCGACCACATCTTCAAGCAGCTGCCGCGGATTGAAAAGCTCCTCACGCAGTTCCAGTTTCCCCGATTCGATACTTGAATAGTCGAGCACATGATCGATCACGCCAAGCAAAGCTTCACTGGAGCAGCGAATGGCATTCACCAGATGCTTCTGTCGCGTATCAAGCGATGAATCGAGAAGCAGATCCGCCATACCCAATACGCCGTTTACCGGTGTCTTGATTTCATGTCCCAGAGTGGCCAGTATTTCGCCTTTTATGCGGCTGGCTGCCATCGCCTCATCCCTGGCGCGCTGCAACTCGTACTGATTGTTTTCCGCCATCATGCGCAAACGCATGCCCTGACTGAAATTCTTTCCCACGAGATAACCGCCCACCAGCATGAAACCGTAAAACAGCAGACTAAGCCCGATCAATGGCGCAGTATAGACGTCGTTGAGCCACAATAATCTGGAAACCACACCGGCAAACAACAGCGACTCGAAAACAATCAAAAGAGAAAACTGATAGGAAAGTACTGTAATGGCGCCACCGGATACAATGATGATGGCCAGCAACGCCAGGTACATGCATTCCAGGCTCCCTGGCATGCCAAAGATCCAGAAGGATGTTGCCCAAAGCGCCCCCATGAGCCATACACTGATAGAAAACAATCTCAGCCACAACGCATCATGCTGTCTTTCCGGCAACGCTTTCCTGAAACCGGAATAAGCAAATACACGCAGCAAACTGATGCAGATGAATGCCACCCACCACATCAGCAACGCACTAGTGTTTTGAACAGATTGCCCCAGAAAAGCAGTCAGCAGCACCCCAATCACCAGGTTTCCGGCAATCGAATATTTCAGGCTTTTGAAGAGCAGGCGCGTTTTTTCCAGCTGCAACATTTTCGGCAAATAACCCGGTTCCCGGGCGTCGCCAACAGCATTTTCCCTTTTCATCTTTGATC
>NZ_JBHNMF010000386.1:0-3102 GCF_048562965.1 Thiolapillus sp.
CTACTGGGGAATACCAAACTGGTTCCGAAGATACTCTCCGAATGCCCCATCGCGCCCCGATAACCCGTAACGAACGGGCCAGACATAGAAGTTATTGGTATTCTTGTTCTCCCAACCCAAGTAACCGTTGTAGGGCGAGAAGTACCAGGCGTATTGCATATCGACAGAATATGAATGTGGGGAAAGTACATGAGTTGTACCCGACCAGTACGAATCAGACTGGAGATTATCAAAAGGCCCGGTATGTTGAGCGCAGTAACGTGGTGCCGGACAAACCTTCCCCTGCTGGTTATCGCCAGTATCGCTATACCAGGAACCATTCCCGAGAGTGTTATAGTGCAGGTTACCCAGTTCGCTGACGGTGCTGTAGTTGTTATATCCTCTATCTGTACTACCGTCATACGTCTTTCCATAAAGATCTATCGCACGCCCCAGAGGGTTGGTTGCCTGCTGGCGCCAGTCCGCATACCCCTTGTAATGATTGTCATTGAGCACCGCAATCCAAGCCTCCGCCTCATACCAGTTGAGTCTGCCATTCTCGGCACAGATGGTCGCTTTATCACGTTTATGCTGTTTAGCCACAAAGTTCTGTTCTGGCAAAGCCTCTGGATCAAAACTTTTCCACAAGTCATCATTGGCATCGCAACTGGTCTTTACCATATTGGCATCTTTTAGCCAAGTGATATTGAGCGCAGTATCGTTGACCAAGCCGTTACCTAAATCATCAAGCTTCGACCTGTCTTCCGATAGTCCAGAACGAACGGGCCAAATGTAGAGACGAGCGATATTTTTATCGTTATACCCCTGGTATCCGTCATAGGGATCGAAAGACAATGCATAGCCCTCATCATGTGCACGCAAGGGGTCGTTGAACACTTGCGTGGTACGTGACCAGTACCCTTCTGGATCCTGATCATAAAAGTTGTCAAAAGGTCCCTTGTTTCTTACACAATGATTCGGCGGAGGACAAACGGTATCCTGCTGGTCAATGCCGGCGGGACTGTACATGGCTGGATTGCCGAGACTGTTATAGTGCAGATCCGCCAGTTCGCTGGCAGAGCTATGGATATTATATCCATGGTCTGTACTGCCATCATAAGCACGCCTGTCAATATAAGATATTCCATTCATCGGCTTGATTGCCGGCTGACGCCAGTCAGTATATCCCTTGTAATAATGGCTATTGAGCACCTTAATCCAAGCCTTCGCCTCGTACCAGTTGAGACGCCCATTATCGGCACAGATACTCGCTTTATCGCGGTTGCTCCTTTCACTTGGCGGCAGGTCGCCTGGATTAAACGCCTGCCATAAGGCATCGTGTGCATCACAACTGGTTTTCACCATGTTGGCATCTTTCATCCAAGTGACCTTAAGTCTATGGTCGTTGATCAGACCATTGCCTATGTCATCAAGTCTCACCCTGACTTTCGATAGCCCGGAACGAACAGGCCAGACATGGAATAGGTAGTCAAACTTGTTGTTAAACCCCTGGTAGCCTCGATTGTTACTGAAGGCCCAAGCATTTTCCCTCTTGGTATCCCAGTGAACGCCGCTCCTCGTACCCGACTCATTCTCCTCGGTACCCGACCAGTATTTGTAAGACCGAAGGTTATTAAAAGGCCCGGTATGCTGCATGCACATATTTGGATGGGGGCAAATTGATTCCTGCTGTTCATGGCCGCCAACACTATAGTGAGAGCCATTGCCAAGACTGTTGTAATGCATATGTGCCAACTCACTTCCCGTGCTGCCAGGATAAGCACTGCCCGGCGCACTAACGTTGTACCCCATGTCTTTACTTCCATCAAAATTAACAGCGCCGCCGAAATTGTACTCCCTACCATTCACCGGATTGGTTGCTGGCAACCGCCAGTCATTATATCCCAGGTAATTATGGCTGTTGAGCACCGCGATCCAAGCCTTCGCCTCGTACCATTTGAGGAGCCCTCCATGGTCGGAACATATGGTCTCTTTGCTTCTAATTCTAGGAGGCAAGTGCGCTCTCTGCACAGTCTCTGGATCAAATTCACGCCATAAGGCATCGTTTGCATCACAGCTGGTTTTCACCATATTGGCATCTTTCATCCACGTTATCTTGAGTGTATGATCGTTAACCAACCCATTACCCAGATCTTCGAGCTTGGCTTTGTTTACTGATTGTTTGGGACGAACGGGCCAGACGCGAAGATTGTAACCGTGCTTAAAACCCATGAGCTGGCGGGAGAAACCAGTACTGAAGTACCAGGTCTTTTTAGGGTCCAGAGGATCGTCTGTACCGGACCAGTATGATATAGGATCGAGGTTCTCAAAAGGACCGGTATGTTGCAAACAGTAATCAGGTGCGGGACAAACCTTCGCACGCTGATCGGTACCCCCGGGGCTGTATAAGGAACCATTACCGAGGCTATTATAGTGCAGATGTGCCAGCCAGCTTCCGGTACTGCCAGGATAAGCACTATCTGGAGCACTGATGTTATATCCCGCATCCGCGCTCCCGTCATAAAGGAAGTCGAACTTGTAGTTCGTACCATTAACCGGATTGGTTTCCGGTAGCTGCCAATCGTCATATCCCTTATAATTATAGGCGTTGAGTAATGCAATCCACACCTTTGCCTCGTACCAGTTGAGGTAACCGCCAGAGGAACAGAGCCGTTCTTTATCTCGCATCGACTTCTGACCCGTCTTTAAGACGGAGAGATCGAATTCTTGCCACAAGACATCGTTAGCATCACAACTGGTTTTCACCATATTCGCATCTTTCAGCCAGGTAATTCCGAGTACGGAATCATTGATCAGGCCATTGCCTATTTCTTCAAGAGCCGCCTGTACCGTTCCGGACAAAAAAAGCACTACTGTACAAGCACATAAAACTAACTTCGGCATTGAACTAAACCTCGTTGGGTTTGGGTGAAGGTTGGATGGAGTATATAACGAAAGTAGAGTCTGAATCCGTATTTTCAAATGCGGCCTTCAATTTTGCTCGCTCATTCTTACATCTGGTAGCGTTATTTGGCTGGCGGCTGCCTTGTTTGACTGCTCAGCGACATGATTTTCAGCGGGGCTGCCGCAAGAATGACACACCGACGGATTTCAGGCGCACTG
>NZ_JBHNMF010000387.1:0-3095 GCF_048562965.1 Thiolapillus sp.
TTGCACCAGAACGTATTAGGTCGTTGTTGATTGGTATTGCGGATGTTGTCGCTATTCAGCAGGGTGCAAATACTTACAAGATCGAAGATATTCTTGGACGTCGTTATGCTGCATGGAGAGGGGCTATTAACATTGTGTTCAAGCCACGTCGAGGGGGCAAGCCTTCTTACTGCGAATCAATACTGTTGCATCCCGATGATTTGAATAATCTGTTAGAAGAAGGAAAAAGTATTGAATCTGAAGTGCTAGCTATAATAACTCACCGTACTAACTTGCCATATTCCTGGCAGCATATATCGCTTGATGTGGTGAATAGGAAGATTCTAAGGCGTCAGTTGGGGAAAAGTATTGAGCGTGCGAAACAGAATAATGAAACGGCAGAGTATGTTGCTCTACTCGAAGAGGCCGACCGAGAACTCCAGGAAAAGGACAACGAAGTAGCTATTTTGCGATCAGATTTGGAAGAAACTACTGTGGAAGCACGTAAACTTCAAGCAGATATTGACGGGCTTAAATACGCATTGAGCGGAAGGGAGTCATCCACAGATGAAAACACTGATGAAGTTGAAGCAATTACACCATTAAGGGAAGCTATTTCAGCCGTTTTTAAAGATGACCCATCCTTGGAGCAATCACTAACAATTATCAGTGCGCTTTTCCCAGATAGAGTGGTGGTGCTTGAATCGGCTTATTCTTCAGCTCGGGATTCAATCCAATTTCGATATGGCAGTAAAGCCTTTAAATTGTTGTGGAACCTTGCAATTGGATATTGGGAAGCATTAGCAAGTGGTTTGGGGGATGGGCAGGCAAAAGATGTATTTGGACATAATGCTTTTGCAGCTAACGAAAGCGAGGTCTTAAGTGCCGCGGGTAAATCACGCCGAACTTTTCACTACAGGGGGCGAGATATCGAGATGCAGAAGCATCTTAAAATTGGCGTGAAGGACAGTGTTGCAGAAACGTTGCGTGTTCATTTCGAATGGCTGTCTGATGAACAGCGAATAGTAATAGGTTACTGCGGAAAACATTTGGATTTTTAAGAAGAAATAGGTAATGACTATTCAGAAGTTTATTCAATCCGACGTCATGCTACCTCGCGTCAAACGGAACGGGGTACTGGTGGTCTACGATCCGGATCTTCGCTATCGGGAGCTCTGCCAGGGCATGAACGCTAATGGCTTGCACGTCGTCGATGCCACGGAGAGCAGTATTGAGAGCCGAGAGGCTGCTCTGAAGCTACTTGGTGAATTGGGAACGTCCAATTCGGAAACGACGGGTTTGCTGATCTATGTTCCAGCGCCCGCACCGGTTTCAGATGAGGATCGGCAGCGGGATCCCTTTGCCTTGTACTCCGTGTGCGGCAATATCTTTCCGGAAGGGGATGGTGATGAGTATCTGAGTCTTTGTCTTAAAGCCAAACCGGATCACGCCACTGAGATTCGTGCTGTCTTTGAGAAAGATCCTAACCCTGCTTTTGCGGTGATCGATGCCATCGGCGGCGGTGTGGGGTGGCCGACCCTGCGGGCTCTGTTGGGCGCCGAGTCTTCACGGGATATTCTGTTCGGGCTGTTGGTACCGGACAACCGCCAACACATGGCCTTGCAGGAGCAGGATGCCTGGGTGGCGGAAGCCCGTGATCTGTTCAAGGCGACGCTGGGGTTAACACTCAAAACCCGCGCCAAGGCCTGGTCGAAAATTGCCGACGAGCTATGGCGCTTTCTGCTGTTCAGCGAATTTGTTTTCGATCTTCCTGAAACGACCCCTGCTGCGTTGGCGGATGTTCCCCATGCCGAGGACTCTGCGCGACCCTTGGTGCAGGATCTGTGTGACCGCCTTAGAAACGACCAGCGTACGCGCGTGACCTACATAGACAGAGCGGAGGCCATCGAAAAGGCTCTGGATTTGCCAAAGCTCTGTGTTGGAATCACGGACCTTGGTAAGCGCGATACCTTCCCGTTTGAAGAGCGGACCTTTTTTGCACGGGCGTTGGAGGCACTGAAACAGGAAGATGTCGATAAGGTCCGGGATATTATTCGCCGACACGCCGGGTCGGTCTGGACCGGCAAGGGCGAGAGCCAAGCGCAATGGGGTCTGATCCAGGCCGCGTTGCAATTGGTCGAGGCCTGTGATGACTTCGAACGCCAGTTGCCAAACCACAGTCGCACCCAGGATGATCTCATCGACTTCTACCTCAGTGGTCTGCGGGAGGCTGACCGGTACCAGCGCGAATTCGAGCAGGCGGTTGGCGACCACTTGGACGTTGAGGGTGAGATGGGTGTAGTCATCGAACAGGCCCGAGTACGTTACAGGCGCTTGGCCGAGAAGGCCCAGATGGTATTCACTAAGCAACTGGAGGCAAGCGGGTGGCCCCCAACAGGTAGACTGGCGAACGCCGATGTTTTTGACCATCTGGTCGCACCACGCCTGCAGGAGAGTGGCCGGCGGGTCGCCTATCTGCTCATCGATGCTTTGCGATACGAGCTTGGTGTGGCACTTCAACAGCAATTGGCGGAGGACGAACCGGTAGAACTCCACACTGCTTATGCCCAGTTGCCGAGCATTACCCTGGTGGGGATGGCGAGTCTTCTCCCAGGGGCTGGTAAACATCTGTCGCTGGTTAAGAAGAACGACGGATTTGTTCCCATGCTGGGAGAGACGGTGGTTTCGAATGTCAGCCAACGCATGGAGGTGTTGCGCAAGCAGTTTGGTGACCGATTTGCCGAGATGAAGTTGAATGACTTTGTCCGCGCCAAAAAGGCGCTACCCGATACGGTACACCTTCTGGTGCTGCGTAGCGTCGATATCGATAGCCAGTTGGAGAACAACCCAGAAACCACGCTCAGCCTGATCCATGATACTTTGAAGCGCATCAGGGTGGCGGTTCATAAGCTAAAAAAAGCGGGTTTCCACGATGTCATCATCGTTACCGACCATGGCTTCTTCCTGAATGCACAGGCCGAGGCGAGTGACGTGTGCGCTAGTCGAGTAGATCGGCCATTGCTGGCTTTCACCCTCACAGAACCGGACGTGCGGATTTCCCGCATCCGGCTCTTCCGAGCAGGTCACCCGGATTGAGCGGGAGCCAATTGTCTGGG
>NZ_JBHNMF010000388.1:0-3087 GCF_048562965.1 Thiolapillus sp.
TGAAAGGTAAATCAGCGATACGGATATTCAGGGAATATCTGCAGGTCAAAAGGAATTTTACAGGTCGACATTTTTGGGCGCGAGGCTATTGTGTCAGTACAGTTGGCTTAGATGAGCAGAAGAGAAGCGCCAAGAGCAGTTAAGGTTGGCGGGACTCTGACAATAGCCCCTCTGGGGGCTTTCATCATACTACCCGCTCTGCTGGTAGTATTTGATTTAGCGCTTATACCCCTAAACTCCTAAACTCATTAACTCACCAATGATTCGACATACTCGCTCATAAGCTCTTTGATGGTCTTGCCCTGCTGAGCGGCGTAGATTTTCAGTTTGGTGTGCTGATCTGCCGGAAGCTGGAAATTTACGCGCTTCATTTCGACTTCATCGGATAGGCTCGCCAAGGTGGCGGCCTTGTTGCTGCGGGTGCTCGGGCGACCTGCTGAAAGTGTGTTGCTGCTTTTGCTCATAGCTTCATTTCCTCACTTACTCATTTATCAGCATTTGCTTAATTTCGGTAGCCAGGGCGCGAACCTCTGCCGCTGCGTCGCCGTTAGGCTCCGATTCAAGAACGGTAGTGCCTGCGGCGGCTGTGCCTGGGTAGCTCACGCGCTGAGTAATCCGAGCATCCAGCACCGGCAGTTCATACCCTGCCAAAGCTTCGGTAACTTCCCCACCAATGCGGGTACCCTTGATGGCCCGCGATACGACAAAGGCCGCTTGCAGACGTCCGTCTGTGACCTCGATGCGCTGTTTAACCAGGTCTACCAGTTCCGCCGTAGCCCAAATGTCATAGGGAGACGGCTGCACCGGGATTAGTACCAGGTCAGCGACTTTGATCGCAGACACAGCTAGATCGGCAGCCTGGGGCGCACCATCAATCACCACAAATTCGACCTTGCGGGCGATGTTCTTCACGTCACGGTCAATCGTTGGACGGTCGATACCGACAACCGTTAGCGGGTGATCTTCTCGCACTGCGGCCCAATCTCGGGCGCTCCCCTGCGGGTCTGAGTCAACTAGCAGAACGTCCGAGCCGTCGAGCTGGAGTTCTCGGGCTAGGTGCGTGGCAATGGTTGTTTTGCCTGAACCGCCTTTCTGGTTCAGGACGGCTATTACCTTCATAACCACTCCTTCATAGGTGTATAACTTCAAATACTTATTGCATGATAACCAAAAAAACTCAAATAAGTAAAGGTGTATTATTGTTTTTTATCACGTTTCCGTCGGGCCAGCTCGGCCCGTGCCTCCGGGGTCAGTCGACACACGGAAGGGCCGGTGTCCTGGTTCTTCTGTTCCTGGTCGCGCATGGTGTCAGCTCCTGTTTGTTGAAAGCCCGGTATAGGGTCGAGCGATGCACACCCAGCAGGGCCGCCGCTTCCTTCACGGTGCGGCCTTCCTGGTCAACGAGGGCGCGAGCGTGGGCGATCTGCTCCGGGGTGAGGGTAGGGGGCGGGCCGAACTTCACGCCCTTGGCCTTGGCCGCCTGGCGTCCACTCCTGGTGCGGTCGATGATGAGCGACCGTTCAAACTCGGCAATGCCCGCGAACACGGTTAGCACCATGCGCCCGGCGGGGCTGGTCGTGTCGGCCCAGGGTTCTGCCAGGCTGCGAAGGCCCGCGCCTGCCGCCTGTATCTGCTCGGCTATGTCGAGCAAATCGCGGGTGCTACGGGCCAAACGGTCGAGCCGCGTCACGGTTACAACGTCACCTGATCGCAGGTGATCCAGTAAGCGGGCCAGCTCGGGGCGGTCGCGGCGTGTGCCGGTGATCTTCTCGGCAAAGAGCCGAGAGCACCCAGCGGCGGTCAGCTCGGCCCGTTGGTTCGCTAGTTCCTGGTCGTCGGTACTGACCCGGGCATAGCCCAGCAACAGGCCGCCGGTCATCAGGTCGAGGGTGCCGGGGTCGTGTTCGTGTCTCATGGTGTTATGTCTCCGGTTATGGTCGTTGGTTTGCTCTATTATGCGACTAAAACCAGAAACGCGCGAACACCAGGAAACACGGGGGTGGTTCAGGGCGGGGGAAGTGTCGCGCAAGTTAGGACTTACGCGACGGCGTGTAATAGACGGGAAACAACGAAAGTGCTACATTGTACTTAGTTTATAACACATGAGGACACTGCCATGAGTGAAGCAATCTTCACCTTCCGGGTCGATGATGCTTTGAAAAGCCAGTTTTCCCAAGCCGCAAAATCCCGCGACCGTAGCGGGGCGCAGCTCCTTCGGGAGTTCATGCGGGAGTTCGTACAGCAACAGCAAGAAGCCGCAGAGCATGGCGCCTGGTTCCGCCACCAAGTTCAAGTTGGTATGGATTCCGCTAATTCTGGCAACTTGGTGCCAGCTGCTGAGGTAGAAGCCAAATTTGCAGCCCGTCGGGCAGCAACACGCCGTCGGCTTGACCCTCCAGAATGATGGAATTGTTTTGGACACCAGAGGCGATACAAGACCGTGACGATATTTATGATTACATCGAAGCCGATAACCCCGCCGCCGCCTTGGCGCTAGATGAGCTGTTGTCAGAAAAGGCTTCGCGCCTGGTCAATCATCCTAACCTTGGACGGCTTGGCAGCGTGACTGACACCCGCGAGCTGGTCGCGCATCAAAACTATGTTCTAGTCTATGACGTGGCAGGGGATCAGGTTCGCGTGCTGCGAGTCTTGCACGCAGCTCAACAGTGGCAGCCGACCCGTACCTGATAAAAATCCGTCGTTTGTGAAACGGTTTGAGAACTTATGATTTACAGGGTAATTAAAACTTGGTAAACCACCGCCTCTGGCGGTGAGACACGAAAAGGCTCTGCCATACCGGCGTGCGGAGTAAGAAAATGGCCTCCTTTGAACCGGCAAGTTCTATAGGAGGCCATTATGAGAGACTGGCAAAGCCAAGCTCACGTGAAGCATTATTGCAAATACCATGTAGTGTTTGTTCCGAAGTATCGAAGGAAATCGATTTACGGAACGCTGAGGAAAGAAATAGGAGGGATATTGAGGGAGTTGTGTCGTCAGCAGGGTGTTGAATTGATAGAGGGTTACGCTATGCGTGATTACATTCACATGCTGTTGATGATTCCCCCCAAATACAGTGTGGCAAACACC
>NZ_JBHNMF010000389.1:0-3081 GCF_048562965.1 Thiolapillus sp.
GCGTTTGGATGCCTACTTTGCTTCCCCTCTGGCGCTATGCGCACGACGGGTAAGCAGTGCGGCCTCGCGGCTACTGGGGTCTACCAGCCTTCGCTTCGCTCTCCATGGCTGGCAGCGGAGGCCACCTCGCCCTGCTGATTCAGAACGTAGGTAGTGGGCAGACCAATCACCCGCCACTCGCCGGTGACCGCGGCATCTTCGTCCGGCAGCAAGGGGAAGCTGACGGGCTGTTTCTGTAGAAAACGCCGGATATCCGCAGCAGTTTCATTGACTGCAATGCCCACTATCTGTATCTGGTCCGCCCTGAGCGTCTCCCAGGCTTTCTCCAGTGCCGGCATTTCACTCACACAGGGTCTGCACCAGCTGGCCCAGAAATTGAGGACAACCACTTTGCCCCGGTAGACTTCGAGTGAATGACTCACTCCCCACTGATCCGTCAGCCGGAAGTCCGTGCCTGGCCGGGGAGGATCAAAGTATCTGACATCCACGGCTGCGCCACTGGCCGCCAGGGGCAACAACAGCACTGCGACGATCAGCAATCCGTTCTTCATTGCACACTCCCGCCTGCCGGGGTTCACCGCCTGAACAGTGAACCGGCAGGCTTGTTACGGATAACTGTCAGGGCAGGAAAAACGGCACACCGCCATCTTCGAGAGCATCTTGTTCCTTCTTCTGCATAGCCTTGCTCCACATGGTCTTGTAGGAGCCGGCTTTTTTTACACGGAAGGCATTTACATCAATCTGGTTGTAGCGTTTGTCCAGAGTCCCGTCCACCTGAACATCTTCCAGTACATGCCTCACCTTCACGCCATACGGCAGGTTGGGCAGGAAATAGTAGTCACCGCTGCCCTTTTGCAGCACAAAATCGGACTCCAGGGCAATGTGAGGATCCAGCCGGTCAACCGGACAGGTTGTGCCCGCATGAGCACAACCATGACCATTCAGTTTGCCGGTAAAAGTTTCCGCCATGATCGCCGCGGGTGCGCTGAGCAGTGCCGTCACCGGCAGGGCCCAGGCCAGTATCTTTTTCGGATTTTTCATTTCATCTCCTCCTGATTATTGTCATCGTCAGCCATCAGTACAGTGCAACTTCCGTTACCATTGTCTGACGCTAAATAAGACCTTTCGGCAAGAAGGGATTTTTCATGGGAGCGTAAATATACGCAGGCCGGAAAGCGGCGGGGAGCGCCGGACGGCGGGGTGAATCAGTTCCTCCGGGCAGACTTCCTGCCCTGTGCGGCACTGAGTATCCCGCGCAGAATCTTGATCTCGTCCATATCCGGCTCCGCGCGGTAGAACAGCCGCTTCAGACGACGCATGAGCTTGTCTGATTTTCGCGGATCGAGAAAACCGATATCTTCCAGCGCCTGCTCGAGGTGATCGAACAATCCCTGCATCTCAGCGGCGCCGGCCAGTTCCCGCATTTCCACCGGCGACTGTGTTTTCTGCCCCGACTGCATCATCAGCTCATAGCTGATCACCTGTACAGCCATACCCAAGTTCAGGGATGAATAGTCCGGGTTGGCGGGAATGTTCACCAGATAGTTGCAGCGTTCGAGTTCGGCATTGGTCAAGCCGGTGCGCTCACGTCCGAAGACCAGCGCCACCTTGTCACTGCCCGCACGCTGAACCGCCAGCTCAGCACATTCACGGGGATCCAGCTGCGGCCAGCTCACCGAACGCAGGCGCGCACTGGCGCCAATCACCAGCGCACAGTCCGATACCGCTTCATCCAGGCACTGATGCACGCTGGCCTCGTGCAGAATATCATCCGCGCCGGAAGCCCTGGCCATGCATTCTTCGGTGGGAAACTCCCTGGGAGCAACCAGCGCAAGCTCGTCCAGGCACATGTTCTTCATGGCCCGGGCCACGGCGCCGATATTGCCGCCATGGGATGTTTCAACCAAGACAATGCGTATGTTTTTCATGACGGTGGAGTATAATGGGTAATCAACTTCAAGGCTTGGAATATCCTCAATCGCTATGAACCCCATGACCACCATCGCCGCCCGCGCAGCCCGTGATGCCGGCAAGCTGTTACTCAATTATTTCAATCACATGGAGAAGGTGGAGGTACAGGAAAAACAGGCCAACGACTTTGTCACGGAGGTCGATCGCGCTTCCGAGCAGATCATTATCAATGCCATAAAAAAGGCCTACCCCGACCATGCCATACTGGCCGAGGAAAGTGGCAGCCATGCCGGAAACGACTATCTGTGGATCATCGATCCCCTGGACGGCACCACCAACTATCTGCACGGCTTTCCCCAGTTCTCCATCTCCATCGCCTTGCAGTACCGGGGCGCGCTGGAAGCAGCGGTGGTCTATGACCCGTTGCGGGACGAGACCTTCAGCGCCCACAAGGGCGGCGGCGCTTACCTGAACGACCACCGCATTCGCATCAGCAAACAGAAAGACCTGCACGGCGCGCTGCTGGGCACCGGTATTCCGTATCGCGACCAACGCCATGTGGATGCCTATTTCGGCATGATGAAAGCCCTGATCAAGGACGCTGCAGGGGTACGCCGCCCGGGTTCGGCTGCTCTGGATTTCGCCTGGCTGGCTGCGGGCCGTACTGACGGTTTCTGGGAACTGGGGCTGGCCCAGTGGGATTTTGCCGGGGGGGCATTGCTGGTGAAAGAAGCCGGCGGCGTGGTCACGGACCTGCGTGGCGGCGACACCCATTTCAAGACCGGCAATCTGGTTGCCGGCAACGTGAAGATTCACCAGGAAATGCTGAAGACCATCAAACCTTTCCTGTCTGACGATCTCAAGGCCTGAACAAATCCGCCGGCGGATGGTCACATCAGGAAAATAGCCTTAAGGAGACAGGAACATGAAAATCATCGAAGACATTCTGGCCGATGCCCAGACCTTGCGTGACGAACTGGCACTGCAGATCAAGCTGGGCACCGCCGAAGCCAAAGACGAGTTCGAAAAGCTGGAACCTCACCTGAATAACTAGAGTTTAGAGTAAGCAACATTGTTCCACCGTATATTTTCGGGTGAAATAAAGTTGCTATTTTGTTCATACTGCCCGTTAGAGCTTGTTCTATACGCTGATTGCTGCATCCTGCTCAC
>NZ_JBHNMF010000390.1:0-3071 GCF_048562965.1 Thiolapillus sp.
TACGGTTATACAATGCCAGCAATTGTTCATTGCCTGCGCTAAGCCGGATATCTTCGAGCATTTTAGTATCTGGTGTCACCGGTTTGGGCGCATCCCCTCCTGCTTTATCAGCAAGATCCAGTACCTGCTGTAGAAACTGCGGGACAAAGGACGGTTCTTCACCCTGTTTAGCCTTGATGCCCAACTTCTGAAACAGTTTACGAATCTGAATGCGTTGTGCTGTGGTAACAGTGGCCGAATCCACTTTGAAAGTGGCTTTGCCAATGCTTTTGCGTTCCAACGCTTTGGCATCGATGGGCTTCCCATGGTCATCCTGGACTCTGATCAATCCCGCGATCAGCAGCACCTGTAGCGCACCATCAACCGCATCACGTGACCAGCCATAGTGCGAGCCTTCCAGATGTTGGCGAATATCAGCACCTTTTTTACCACCCGCAATGAATGACAAGACTTCTTTGCAGACTGGGTTTTTCGCAGGCTCGCCATCGTCGCCAACAGCTTTGAGTGCATCCGGCGTTCCCATGCGGGCTTTCTCATATACCTTGGACCAACCAGGATGATCACCAATATCAAACTTGGGATACAAACGGTGCAAGGCATTTTTAGCGGTTTCCTGGATCATGTCATGCAAGTCATTGCCCAGGATTTCGGTACCTCCACCCTGAAATACCCGTGCGCCAGAAAAAGCTTCGTTCAACAATTCATTTATCTTGGCTTCCGACACCTGTTTGGTGGTTTCCATAGCGGCACGGGCTTCAGTACCCTCTGGGGTGTTGGGCACTCCTCGCTTTTCGCGTGTAGCCGTGGCCGCCTTGCATTCGATCAAGTGATGACGCAAATCATCAGCAGAGCGCTTGGGAATGAACACAAAAACAGTAGGCGACTGAGTACCCGCCTGCCGTGCTTCTGCCAACACAGAATTTTCATCGATGCTCCAACCATCCCGAACCCAGACACAGATCTTTTTATCTGCATCGGTTGGAAGTTGGGCATCGAATAGTGGGAAGATATCCCTGTGCACCTTGGATTTTCCCTGTATTAATGCAAGCTTGCCTGTGATTTCAGCAAACTTTTTACGAATACGGTCATCCCTTTCCGCTTCGATACGGTAGGCTTCGTTGGCCAAATTGGAACGCTGACTCAAGAACTCGTCTGTCCACGCCGCACTTTCTTCCGTTTGAATGCGGTACTCATCGCCTACTTTCATGAGCAGTTCGCAATCGTCCAGCAGACCAGGAAGCTTTGCCCGCAAATCACCGGAACCCTTTGGCAGGTCTTCTACCAATAGATCTGCCAAGGTATCCGTGGTGGCTCTGATACCAATTTCATTGTTGCTGCTGGCCAATTTGTTAACCAGAAAAACCAGGCCACAGGCACGCGCCATCAATTGTTCATCTGCTGATCCTTTGCACCAACTGAGCGTTTTTTCATGTACTTTTCTCGGCAGGATACGTGTCTGCAGCAATTTGTCGGCAGAATCGAAATAGAGATAATCTGCCGCCACCACATTACCCACTTCCTTGTCCATATTGGTTTGGATGACCTTGTGGACCATGCTCAGTTGATTGCGCAGTTGGCTGTCAGTACCGGTTTGATCCAAGACCCGCAAGCTGTTATCCCAGAAACGACGGCGTACGGGCAGGATGGGATAGTCTTGAGGGAAGTAGGGTATGTCATCCTGGCGGTGGCCGATTGTTGTGCCATCCAGGTGACGTGCAATCTCTCCCATGTTTGTTTGCATCATAGCTTCGATGACTGGTTTGGCTTCAGGCGTCTTGGCCAAGATGACCTGGCGGATGACTGCATCAACATCGGTATCCGATAATTCAACCCTTATGGTAAACCTACCTTCCAGTTTCTTCAGATTCGCAGTACCTGTGACTGCGGTTTGCCCTGTTCCGACAAACAGTAATTTGCCACCCTCAATTTTTTTTGAGCAGGCCTCCACGACTTCCTGCACGTCAATCGAACGCTGGCTGTCTTCACCAATGTATTGCTGTACTTCGTCGAGCACGATGACAGTGAGCGGAAATTTTCCATCGCGAGTGAGTGCGTCGCGTATAGCTTTGAGCATTTCATCGCTGGAAATATCCTGCACATAGGGATAGAGGTTGTTCAAGGTTTCTACACAAGCAGATGGCGATGCAAACAACTTCGACTTGGCGGCCACCAAGGCATCATGTAGTCCTTCGGCCACATAGAAATTATCCAGTTCCTCTTCCCAGTCATAGCCGTGTTTTTCTACATGTTCACGCACTTGGTCCAGTATGTTTTCATGTTTGAGCCACATAACAAATCGGGCAACAGGGTATTGTTCAGGCAGCCCTACCGACTTGAAAATAATGCGGAGCAAAGCCAGGCGCACGCTCCCACTTGCACCGGCTCCCAAAGTTCCGGAGGCTGCATGCAAACCGCCATGACGTTTCCCCTGCACGCTGAGTTCCTTGAAATGATCTCTGATCTCTTGGGGCAAATGGGCTATGCCACGCGCAGTTGCACCATCATCAAATTTTGTATCCACCCACAATGCGCGGAGCATTTTGACCAGATGAGACTTACCCGAACCGTAAAATCCACTGATCCAAACGCCTGGCTGCTGAGAGTGTCCAATGTTTGACAGATAAGTCTGCAGGATATGAGACATGCCCTCGGCATACTGGCCATCACATACGAAGGTATCCAGTTCATAACGAAGTACTGACAAGGCTTGTTCAGTTGTTTCATCATTTACACTGGCCACCCCTTCATTGACCAACCGATGAGTCTTGGGATCCTTTTGGTAGATATCTCGATTCAGCATGCTATACCCCTTAGTTCAATAATCCTTGTCCGCAGTGATGGGAACGGCCAGATAGTTCCAACCATCATATCCGTCCAACAGACGGTAGTTGCTGTTTTCATAACTTCCCGGGAAGAAGATCAACATGCGTCCCTTAACCATGGGCGCCAGTTGATCAACTACGTTTTTAACTTTTAACAGGCCAAATAAGGAACCAACCCCCATCAAGGCAACGACTGCATTTTCGTCCTGCCCTTTGGTTTGGACAAAGCGGGAAAATTCCTGTTTGAGG
>NZ_JBHNMF010000391.1:0-3058 GCF_048562965.1 Thiolapillus sp.
TCACGAGGCCGAAGACACGCTTGGCGTGTTTCCTTTTTCATGGTGGGTATCTGGTGGGCGCTGTTTTCCGTTCCAGTGATACTGTTCGTGCACGAGCGTGAACCGCGTCCAGCCAATCCTCATGTGTTGCACAGCGCGCTGCGCGAGATCCGCGACAACTTCCGTGAAGTGGGCCGTTACCGCATGGTGGCCCTGTTTCTGTTGGCCTACTGGCTCTACATCAATGGCGTGGACACCATCGTGCGCATGGCGGTGGACTATGGGCTGGCTATCGGGTTCGGGTCGTCTGATTTGCTCACGGCGCTGCTCGTCACCCAGTTCGTGGGGTTTCCGGCGGCCCTGGTGTTCGGCCAGGTGGGAGACAGGTACGGACCGAAGAAGGGCATTATGATAGCCCTGGTTGTCTATATCATCATCGTGTTCTGGGCCTGGCGCATGGAGGCGATGTGGGAATTCTATGCCCTGGCGGTGGGTATCGGGCTGGTTCAGGGAGGTATTCAATCCTTGAGCCGTTCCCTTTACGCTCGCCTGATTCCGACGGACAGGGCAGGCATGTTCTTCGGGGTCTATAATATGCTTGGTAAGTTTGCAGCGGTTATCGGCCCGTTGCTGGTTGGCGCAGTTACCGTGATCAGCGGAGATTCGAGACTGGGAATACTGTCGGTACTGCTGCTGTTTGTGGCCGGTTTTGCTGTGTTGCAGCGTGTCACTGTGGCGTCAAATGGAGAGTTGAAATGAAGATCATCAAGTGGTTTTTCGGTCTGGTTATTGGCCTGGTGTTGCTGATCGTGGCAGCGGCACTGATCGTGCCCCTGTTCGTCGATGAAAACATGGTCAAGGAAAAGATCAGTTCCGAGTTCGAAAACAGGACGGGTCAGACGCTCGGTCTCAATGGTCCCCTGAACTGGTCCGTATTCCCCTGGGTGGGAATTGGGCTGTCGGACGTGCGGGTGGGAAGTGCGCAGGGTTTCGGTGAGCAGCCTCTCGCGGTGATCAAGGAGCTGGACGTGAAGGTGGGTGTCAAACCGCTGTTCGAAAAGAAGATCGCGGTGGATACGGTGGTGCTGAAAGGCGTGCGGCTGAACCTTCACAAGAACAAGGACGGCAGGGTCAACTGGGAAGGCCTGGCTGAGGCGGGAGAGACAGACCGGAACAAGGCGGAACAGCCCAAGGCGAAAACCGGCGGATCGTCGGGCATGGAGGGTTTCGAGGTACGCCTGAAGGGTATTGAGCTGGAAGATGTGAGCCTGCATTTCGATGATGAACAGGAAGGCGTCAGCGTCAGGCTCGATGACCTGGCGCTCAAGGTAGGTGAGCTGCTCCCCGGTCAGCCCGTGCCCTTGCATCTTGGCTTCAGGCTGGAAAACACCCAGCCGGTGATGAAGCTGGATCTCAGTATGTCCACGGACATGACTTTTACGAAGGACTATCAGCGTATCGATCTGGCAGCATTGGCCGTGGATCTGAATGCGGCTGGCGAAGGCCTGCCTGCCCAGGGAGTCAAACTGGCGCTGGCTGCCAACGTGGGTCTGGACAACAAACAGGGCGCGCTGGCCTTGAGCGATCTGTCTGTTTCCGGCCTGAATGTGGATATCACCGGTGATTTGAGTGTCACAGATCTGCATGGCAAGCCCAGACTGGAGGCAAAGCTCGCGCTGCAGCAGACCAATCTGAAGGAACTGCTGGAGATTGCCGGTGTGGAGGTCGTTACCGCCGATGCGGGGGCGCTGACAAAAGTGTCGGGCAATCTGTTCGTAGTGCAGCAGGGTGATACCCTCACGGCCGATCCGGTTTCCATAAAGCTGGATGATTCCACCCTGAACGGGACGCTGAAGATCCTGTCTTTCAAGGGACCCGTAGTGCGGGCCAGTTTCAAACTGGATGCCATCGACCTCGATCGCTATATGCCGCCAAAAGCGGAAGAAACGGCTGCGGTAACAAAGCAGCCGGAAAAACAGAAAGCAGGCGGCGGCAAACCGGACTTCGCTGCGTTGCGCAAACTGAATCTGGATGCGGACTTTTCCGTGGGCAGTCTGACCAGCAGTGGTCTTCACATGCAGAATGTCATCCTGAAGCTGAAATCGCGCAAAGGCGTGCTGACCCTGGATCCGATCAGCGCGGCCCTTTATGAGGGCAAACTGCATGGCAGTGTAAAACTGGACGTGCGCAAGGATACACCGCGATTCAGCGTCAGGAAAACCCTCAGTGGCATACAGATAGAACCCCTGCTGAAGGATCTGACGGGAAAGGCACAGCTTCAGGGTACCGGAGATATCAAGGTGGATGTTCACAGCATGGGACTGGATGATGTCACCATCAAGCAGAATCTCAATGGCCGCTTTTCCCTGGAATTCAGAGACGGCGCCTATATCGGCTTCAATCTGGCGCAGGCGATCCGTCAGGCCACAGGGCAGGCGGTTTCCGATGAGCCGCAGAAGACCGATTTTGCCGAACTTAAGGGCAGTGGTGTCATCAGGCAGGGGGTGGTGACCAACAATGATTTCTACATGGCTTCCCCGGTGCTGCGGGTAACAGGGAAAGGCAAGGTCAACCTGGTCAAGGAAAAGGTGAACTATCTGCTTACCACCAAGGTTGTGAAATCTCTGCAAGGGCAGGGCGGCGCCAATGACCTGAAGGGTGTGGCCATCCCGGTTCGTATCTCGGGCAATCTGAATGATCCTTCGTTCATGGTGGATCTGGAAGCCGCCCTGAAAGCCAATGCGGAACACAAGATCGAGGAGAAGAAACAGGAACTGCTGGACAAGGCTGGCGAGAGTATCGAGAAAAAGCTGGGTTCGGGCGCGCTGAAAGGTCTGTTTGGGCGCTGATCGATGGAAAGCCCTATAGGGTGGTAAAGCCCAGGCCTTTCACCTGACGGAATGCTGAAAAAGCCTATATATGGCAGTCACAATCCGTCAAATGCCCATTCGTGAAGAGGGATCCTGACGATAGTAGGCTGCAAGCTGTCTGTAGACTTCGCCGCAGTGTTTTTTCAGGATTTCCGGTGCGGTAAAAAAATAGTAACTACTCACCCCTAAGATGAGTACAAGCCTGCCTC
>NZ_JBHNMF010000392.1:0-3051 GCF_048562965.1 Thiolapillus sp.
TCATTTTTATTACTGCTTATTCCGAGCATGCCCTGGATGCCTTCGAAGTCAACGCGGTGGACTACCTGCTCAAGCCCATACGCAGGCAGAAACTGCAGGCGGCGCTGGAGAAGGCTACCCGACTGACGCGGCCCCTGGTGCAGAAGGAGGCTGAAGCGGAAACCTGGCTCACCAGCCGCTACCGTGGCGGTGTGCAGCGCATCGCCCTGTCGGACGTTTATTATTTTCGTGCCGACAGCAAGTACGTCATGGTGCGCCACGGGGGTGGTGAATCCCTGCTGGAAGACTCCCTGGTGTCACTGGAGAAACGGTTTCCCCAGGAGCTGTTGCGTATCCATCGCAGCATGCTGGTGCGTACGGCCGTCATTTCCGGGCTGGTGAAGAACCTGGATGGCGGCGTTCAGGTGGTATTTGCAGATATCGATGACAGGCTGGATGTCAGCCGGCGCCACGTGCCGGCAGTGCGGCGCTTGCTGAATGGCAAGTAGACAGCCTTATTCACCCGGCCACCAAATAACTCGTCCTCAGCCAGCCGGTTTCATCAGCGCCTTGCTTCCGGGAACGTGTTTTTCACCCCATTGCACCATGGCTTTCAATACAGGTCCCAACTCCCTGCCTTTTTCCGTAAGCACGTACTGGTAGCGGACAGGACGTGCCTGATAGGGCTCTTTTGTAACGATTTCATGCGCTACAAGGCGTTTCAGCCGATCTGCCAGAATATTGGTGGGAATCTTTTCAGGTGAATGCTGAAATTCACCGTAAGTTTTCTTTCCCGCAAACAAATCCCGTACAACCAACAGCGTCCATTTGTCGCCAAGAATATCCAGCGTACAGGCCACCGGACAGGGTGAGCGCCTGAATCTGCCGGGCGTATTGCTTTGGTCTTTCATGGTTGTAACGTAGCACACGCCATGGTTGCTTGCAATTAGCAAGTAACTGACCTATGATCAAGAGACTTTCAAAATAAAAGTAACCGCGAAGGCGATCCCTATGAATCCGAGAAACCGCAGGCAATTGGCCGCTATGCTGTTGCTCTGTGCCTTTCCATTGATACAGGCCTGCTCGACCGCCGATGACCGTGCCTATGTCAGGAGCTATGAAGAGGCGTACCAGAAAAAGGTGAAATACACTACCCATCTTGTCCCGCGTGACGGCTTTTATCTCCATGCCCGTGAGTTTGGCGTGAAAAGCGGGAGACCAACCATCGTCATGATGCACGGCTTTCCGGACAGTCTGCATCTGTATGACAGGCTGGCGCCGTTACTGGCGACTGGTCGCCATGTCATCACCTTTGATTTCCTGGGCTGGGGAGATTCCGACAAACCCGCAGATCACGACTATGATGTCGCCAGCCTGTGGCGGGATCTGGAGGCGGTGATCAAGCACTTCGGACTGAAGCGGCTGGTGCTGGCCGTGCATGATGCCTCGGGACAGCCGGGGATCGACTGGGCGCTGGAAAACCCGGACAAGACTGCCGGAATGGTGTTGCTGAATACCTATTACGGTCCTGCGCCGACACTGAAAGCGCCCGAAGCCATCGCCCGTTTTTCCACGCCCGGCATCCGTCGCGACCTCTCTGTCTGGGCGACCCGTCATTTCGACTCCCTGTGGATGAGAGGCTACAGCGAGCAGCTAGCAAAATTCATCAGCACCAGGGAATTGCGTGAGCCGTTTCAGAAACTGCTGGGTTACCAGTCACTGCAGATTCGTCCCGCATTCTATGGGTTGAACCGGGTGCTGCGTGAGGAGCTCGACAAACGCAGACAGAAAATACAGCAGCTGCAACGCTTTCAGCCGCCTGTACGCATCATATTTGGAAATGATGATCCCTACCTCAATGCGGGTGTCGCCAGGGACCTGAACCGTTTGTTCCCCCATTCGGAACTTTTCCTGGTGAAGGATGCAGGGCATTTTGTGCAGATTGACAAACCTGAAGTGCTGGCCGAACTGATGCGTGGTTTTCCGCCTTCTTCGAGAGCGAACCCGAACAGGAAAACAGGAGGGCAAAATGAAGCCGATTGACAACGCAAGCGTGCTGGTCACAGGAGGCTCGAAAGGTATTGGGCTGGCTATTGCCTGGGATTTCGCAAGACACGGCCACAACCTGATACTGGTGGCCCGGGGCAGGGGCGAGCTGGAGCAGGCTGCCAGCGCCATCAGGGGCAGTACCGGCAATTCTGTCGAAACCTTTGCCATGGATCTCTGCCGTGAGAATGCGGCTGAACAGCTGTTTGAGACCGTCAGTCAGGCCGGCCTGTCTGTCGATATCCTGGTCAACAATGCCGGGACAGGGATGACAGGGAGTTTTGCGGAGGGCGGACTGTTCGCGCATGACGGACATGCTGAAACTCAACATGCTTGTGCTCAGTCAGCTGACCCATCTGTTCCTGCAACCCATGCTGGAGCGAAAACGTGGACGCATCCTGAATGTCGGTTCCGTCGTGGCTTATTTCTCTGGTGCTCCCAACTGGTCGGCTTATGTCGCCAGCAAACACTATGTGCTCGCCTTAAGCAAAGGGTTGGCGCGGGAACTGAAAGGAACGGGGGTGATGGCCACGGTAGTGTCCCCGGGGGCAACGGGGACAGATTTCGTAAGAACTGCAGATGCGACCCACATGCGAGCGTACCGGGCGCCTGGCGGCTTGTCTGTCGAGAAAATTGCCGCCGCGGCCTACCGCGCCTGCCAAAATGGAAAAGTGGCGGTCATCCCCGGTGCTTTCAACAAAATACTGGCGTTTCTTGGGAAGCCTCATCCCCGTGCTGTCGCTTTTGAAGTATTTGCCGTTCTTTCACAAAAAACGGAACAACCTTAACCCGGATATTTCACCGGAATGCGCATTTTTCCGGGAGAGATTTTCGTTCAGATCGTTCGAACGGACAAAAGTGGATGTCATTTATCGGCTTGCAGGCCGTTCGGGCGAGCTGGACGGAAAGATCCCGGGAAGAAGCGCATAGCGTAGTGGTGACAGGATGTATTAAGTTTGATTACAGCAAGCGTTTGATTACTGGCGTTATTCATTGCTTTTCGAGCGTTCTGGTGAGATATACGGG
>NZ_JBHNMF010000393.1:0-3043 GCF_048562965.1 Thiolapillus sp.
ATGCTCAGGAAAAGCAAAGCTGCCCACTGATAATAATGAATCAACTGAGACGATAGCTAATGACATTTGATTTCTCAAAGATTAAGCCAAAAAAGAGGGGGGATTTACCTGTTGATCCTGTCGAACTTTTTCAAAAGCTGAAAGTTTACGATCCCGGAATAAACGACCGCTGCCAGCCACGGAGAGCGAAGCGAAGGCTGGTAGACCCCAGTAGCCGCGAGGCCGCACTGTTTTCCCGGCGTGCCTTGCGCCAGAGGGAAAATAAGCAAGCGTGTCTTCGGCCTCGTGATAAATTTTGGGGTCGAGTAGATGGGCGTATCTCGCCAGACGCTCTATCGCTATGTCGGCCCGGACGGTGAGTTAAGGGAATACGGTAAACAAGTGCTGGGTGAATAAGCAGGGTGATTTTATGCAGGAATTTACTGTTTGAGGTGGATCCGCGAGGGCGAACAGAAAACCGTAAGTTTCTGTTCAAATGCCCCCGCTAGTCCTTCTTGGCCGCTATGCGGCCTGAACGGGTGCGGTCGATGATCAAACTGCGCTCGAACTCGGCGATCCCGGCGAAGACGGTCAACACCATGCGACCGGCGGGGGTCGTAGTATCGGCCCACGGTTCGGCCAGGCTGCACAGCCCTGCGCCCGCCGCCTGGATACGCTCGGCAATGTCGAGCAGGTCGCGCGTGTTGCGGGCCAAACGGTCTAGGCGTGTGACGGTTACAACGTCACCGGGGCGCAAGTGGTCAAGCATCCGCTCTAGCTCCGGTCGGTCGCGGCGGGTGCCGGTGATCTTCTCGGCAAATATCTTCGTGCAACCGGCATCCGGGGTTCTCCCCCCGCTGGACCCAGGCGAATACTAAGCGCGGCGGTGTGTAATCGACGGAGCGCGAAGCGACTACTGGTCAGGGTTTGCGCAAGGCGGGTGGGTAATAGACGGAAGGGGATCGATCCGGTGATCCAGCCTGTGGATAGTCCGTCTATTACCCACCCAACCCCGTCTATTACCCACCTGGTGGGGTGTAAGTAACTGACCATGAAGGAAAATTTGACATTCTGATGTCCTAAAACTCTTTAAAACAAAAAACGTATATAAAACGTGTAGCCCTAGGGAAAACAGCCCATGGAATTATGGACAATCCGGCAAGCCGGATACCTGTGTTTCTTGTAGCTCTTGCCACTGTGGACATAAAATGAGCTTGGAAAATATTTCGCAGGAATCATTTGCTCTAGCGCCTTGACGACACGCGAGGCCTCGTGTCTACTCGCTACATGACGGTCATTCACACGCTTAACGCACGCGACAACCTGATGCTCCAGGTCCTCCGGGAGGATCAAGCTTTGACCGATACGCAGACCTTCCGTGAAATTCAGCACTTCCACAGTTACCTCCTCGACATCCTTCGCACGAAGGACGTCGACTACATGTCTTTGAGAAGCGCGCTTACCCCACAATCGACGAAGCATGAGGCGGCGTTTCTCTTCGACGAGAAACGCTGTGACAATACGTTCGTTCCAGGTGTGGAATGTGCCGACGCACTTTTCCAGGCACTCGACCGCAAAACGACACACAGTATTCTTGGTGGGGAACTGGTTGATGATCGGGACGAAATTGCTCGCACACTGCTTCGTAATTCAGCGGTTGTCGCCAAAGACCTGAACTTCAAACATCCATGCTTCTGCTACGTCCTTTACGTCAACAACCTCTCTGAGAGCAGTATCACCGCCATCGACACTAAACTGCGGGCGCACAAGGCCTATCTCGGTTACGTGCCTTGTACCTATGCAAGCCTAGCGAAGACCTTCGTGTCGAGGCACCTCGTCAACCTAGTGATCAAGCAGGGCGACACCGTCATCCTCGGGCATGAGGATGACCGACCGAATACTGAGAACCATAACCTGCACCTCCACGATTACACTGCCATCGGCCTTCGGATTAAGAGTCTTCAGTCGGCGTACTTCGGCGCATTCCTGTCCTACAAGCCCGAGTGGATGCTGATGGAGGAGTCAGACGACGATCTTGAAATCGCGTTGCGGGCGATGTCTGAGACGGTGGCACCTCTCACCGAATTCACAGTTGCCATCACGGACAACAAGTTCGAAAAGTATCTGAAGACCGAGAAGTTCGGAAAGCTGAAGAAGGCCGGCCTTGAAGACTTGACCAAGGCTGAGCTTGAGACGGAAATCCGCGAGAAGCTACGGATGAGCTATCTGTACAATATGATGTATGTTGATCAGCCCACATACCAGCTCAGCAAATTCAACATAATGCTTGAGTTCACGAGGTTGACCGGGCACCCGGAGCGCATGGTGGTCTCCCTCGAATACAGACCTGCTGAACGCGTGCTGCGTCTGATAACGGTTTCGTGAGCATACAGTCAATAACGAGAACCCCGAAATTTACCGTATCGTATCTTAGCAGGCTGTTGAAAAAGACATCGATTTTCCCGCTAGTTCCACTTGGGAATGGAATTTGATTGTCTTTTTGCGGGCACCGCATCGTTTTTCGATAATTTTGACCCAATTTGGGCAAGCGTGTCTTCGGCCTTGTGATAGATTTTGGGGCATCCCAGTCCCCAAAATCTATCACAAGGTAGCGACATTCTTGTCGTAATTTCGTGTAAAATCATGTAGATCATAGTGATGAAGGTCTCGAAGTTGCGGTAATCACATGCCCTAGTGTAGGACTGCGTTTTTGGCAGCATTTGGTGCCAACAGTTGATTATCAACTGTTGGTCGTAATAAAGAAAGAAAGCATGAAGCTGGTTATCAGTTACTTATTGGTTTGGCTAATTGGGGTGATGTCACTTTGGACTATTGACGTTCGCGGATTAACACCGGAATGGCTTGTCCCGTATAGCCTCGGCTATAAGTGCGCGTTAATGGGTGCGCTTGGAGGTGTTGTTTATTGCCTTAGAGCTGTATATCTAAGGGCCTCGGAAAAAATAGATTACCCCAATTTTGTAATCGGATTGATTGTGACAAACCATGATTCCAGATCAGGTTTTCTGTCAAATCGTTTTTCCAATTCACGCATGGCCTGCTTACT
>NZ_JBHNMF010000394.1:0-3037 GCF_048562965.1 Thiolapillus sp.
CCGCGTTCGAATGCCTACTTTGCTTCCCCTCTGGCGCTATGCGCACGACGGGTAAGCAGTGCGGCCTCGCGGCTACTGGGGACTACCAGCCTTCGCTTCGCTCTCCATGGCTGGCAGCGGAAGAACCTGCAAACCGAACTGTCACTGGCCCGCATCCTGCTGGATGAACTGATCGATCCCGCCACCCTGGCTGCGCTGATCAAGGAACAGGAAAAAGCGCTGGAAGAAGCCCGCGCCGATCTCGAGGCGCTCAGCAAGCCTGAAATCTTCGGCGTGGAAATCAAGGCGGCAGAAAACAAGATTCAGGGTGAGAAAAACAAGCTGGCCTCACTCAAGGACCAAGCGATCATCCTGAACGAAAAGCTGCAAAAAACCGCCGCCAACCAGGAACTCATCAAAGACCAGATCAAGGAACTAGAAACACAGATCAAGGAAGCGATGAACCTGCAAAAGAGTGCAGCCCAAAACGTCAAGAATGAAACCCAGGCCATGGCACAGCTGATGATCGACAGCGAAGTGCAGCAGAACCGCAAATGGCTGGCAAAACTCAAGGAACGCCTGTTCATTACCTTGGAAAACGACAAAGCTGCGATTCAGAAGCAACTGGAAGACAACAGGCGAGCCCAGGAACTGCAACAGGAACATATTGCCCAGGCCGAAGCCGGGCTGAAAAAGCTCACCAGCAGCAATGAGCTCGATCAAAACAAGCTAAGAGCCATCGTTGCCGAAAGCGAAGCCAATATCACTAAACTGGCCAACGACCAGAAACGCAAAATCGCCGAACAACAGGAAACCATCGGCGAATTGCAGGGAAAACTGGATAACTTCGTAGAAACCCGCGCTGTTGTAGAGCCGCTGCTGTCCACCAGACCAACGTCAACGCCCAAGCGGGTCATCCTGCTGATCGCCATCTTTCTGGGCGGCATACTGGGCGTCATAGCAGTATTTTTTGCCGAACTGCGGGAGAAAGTGCGCAGGAGCCTGGTCGAAGAAAGCAACACTGTTTGAAGCCCTCACCCCAACCCTCTCCCAAAGGGAGGGGGTCGCAAAAGGCAACAGCCTCCGCGATGCAAGGACGCATCGCCCTTTTCGATGGCTGTAAGCCATTGAAAATGGAGGAATCGGAAAATCGCACTTTTCCGATTCCGAGTCGTGAAAGCCCAGGGAAGGGCTTTTACGACATCCTCAAAGGGAGAGGGAGCATGCGCCCCCATAACGACGTTCGCAGGCCGGGCCTCAGCCCGACAACCCGCCCCTCAATACGCCCGCTGGTGCACAAACCCCTTGAACACGGTCATGACGATGATCTTCAGATCGAGCCACAATGACCAGTTCTCGATGTAATACAAATCACATTCCACCCGTTTTTCCATCTTGTCCAGGGTGTCCGTCTCCCCCCGCCAGCCATTGACCTGGGCCCAGCCGGTAATACCAGGCTTTACCCGGTGGCGCTGCATGTAGGCTTCCACCTGGTCCTTGTACATCTCATTGTGCGCCAGCGCAGGGGCCTGGGCCCCACGATGGACATGCGCCCCTGCAGCACGTTGAAGAACTGGGGCAACTCATCGAGACTGGTGCGCCGCAGGAAAGCGCCGAAGCGCGTTACGCGAGGATCACCTTTCCTGGCCTGAGTTACCTGGCCGTCTTCTTCCTCATGCACTTTCATGGTACGGAATTTATAGACCTTGATGGGCTTGCCATCCCAGCCGTGGCGCTTCTGATTGAAAAGCACAGGGCCAGGAGAGCTGAGCTTGACCCCGGCAGCAATGAGAAGCATGAGCGGGCTGATCAATACCAGAATCAGCGAAGCCAAAAGCCTGTCTTCCACGGCTTTGAGAATCCGGTTGACGCCCTGCATGGGAGAAGAGCGCAGATCCAGTACCGGCACGCCGGCCACTTCACTGACCGAATGATTCAACAGGTGAAAACCGAATATATCCGGCACCAGCCGCACGTTGACCGTGCTGTGACGCAGCATTTGCAACACCTCCCGCATACGCTCTTCCGCGCGCAGGGGTAATGCCAGCCAGATTTCATCGATATGGTCCTTGTCTTTTTCCAGCAGTTTGCAGCCTTCTTCGCAGGACATCACCGGAACAGAATCGATCTCTTTTCCCTGCAACGCGGGATCATCATCCCAGAACCCCACCAGATCATACCCCACCCACGGCGCATCATTGATCTGTCTGGCCACGTTACGCCCGAGATCCCCTGCACCCATGATGAAAATCCGCCGGTGATTCCAGCCCCGCTCTCGCATGAAATTGAACAGCAGGCGCACGGCGATTCGCACCAGAACCAGTCCCACCCAAACCACCAGCAGCCAGATGATCGCCCAGTAGCGTGAATACAGCGCGCCAGTCTTGAAACCAAACGCCAGCAGCATGAGGACAAGCGCCACCGCGGCCCAGGCAAGGGTGGTTTTCCAGATTTGCCGCCAGAGTTTCTTGCCCCGCCAGGAATGGTAGAGCTTGAACATGGGCAGGATGATGGCGGAAAGCAACGCTGCAAGCACCAGCGCCATCTCGTAGTAGTCATACAGACGGAGGTGGCCGAACCGGATGTAATAGGCCAGCAATCCGCCGCCCACGACAATACACAGATCAAGCAAACGCGCACCAAACGAGATGACTGGCGAATATTCCTTTATCAATCCACTCTTGAACACAGCACAAGCCCCGGCGAGAAACAAGCAAGCCAATGATTAAGCATAAGTTTTTAGTTGATCCTACAAAACCCTATAATCCTGATCCTGCCTTGCGGAGATTCTACCAAAATTGACTCCTTCCTGTGTGTAAACAGGCAGAGGGAGTTGCCGGGGTCTCGTACCCAAACAAACACTGAAGCAGCCGCAATGGCACAGCAGCAAGTTACTGGCCTCACTCCGATGCTCCATGAGCATTGTTCACAAAACAAGCCCCCCAATCCCCGGATAGAAAGCGCTAAGACGGAAAAAGCCTTGGCTGTATAATGGTTAGTGACAAAACAGACCATCACCCAATGGGTGCAACAGCTCAAGGCTTATGACTATTCTAAC
>NZ_JBHNMF010000395.1:0-3034 GCF_048562965.1 Thiolapillus sp.
CCTGATTCACCTCAAAGGCCATACGCGACAACAGTGCTGCGTGCCTGTCTCTCACGCGCACCTGCAAGGTCTTGATCGGCATATTGGTCTTTGTGGCTTTCATGTGTAAAATACTCGCATACGCTGCCAGCCATGGAGAGCGAAGCGAAGGGAGATGCCTGGGAGGTCTGAGCGCGCCTCCACTCCTTCATGGCCGCACTGGCGTCATTCATGTTGACCCGCGCGGCTTTTCTCACCGCGTCAACGGTAGGAAAGCCCTCACGACCACGCGGATCAGGCTTCCATGAACGCCACCAGCTCGACGGCCAGCAGGTCTACCTCGACCTCCTGGCCGTCCATCTCGTACTTGACCCACGCCAACCCTTCTTGAGACGGCCCCCGATCCAGCAGAAGCCGACCAGGCTTCTCTTCATGCTTCACGACCACGATAGTCTTCTTCAGCCTGTCGGGATCAACTTCCTTAGGACTAGAATCATTAGAAATCAACACCGCTACCCCTGCGGGGGGGCTGATATCTGATGTACAGCATAATTAACATCGCTTGATTGCCCGGAACTCGACTCCAAGGGGTAACATTGGAAGGTGCTTGGGTATTGGCTTCGCCCAGGATGTGTTGGTATTGGGCGATAGTTTGACGGGTAAGGCCTGTAGCACTCGCTACGGCCACCTGAGTGAGCTTGACACCCTTCTCCTGCAATAAGCGGCAAGCAGCCCTTATCTTGAATTCCGTAGCTTTCTGGCGCGTCTGGTGGGTTCGCTCAGCGGCCAGCCGCTGACGCTCCTTGAGCGGTAAGTTTTTATCGAGATTCATCACACCTCGATGACATTGACTGTTGCCTGTATACCGATCCCATGTCCAACGAGCCACAGATTTAACCGTGGCTTTTACCTGGGCCGCTGTCAGGTTCATAGAAAAGCCACGCTGTCGGTAATTGTTCTTGTTGTAGGCGTAGGCTTCCAGCAATCGCATAAAGGACTGGAACGTTCCCTGCTCTTTCTCTCGATTTACAACGGAATAGGCGTAAAAGCGCAGCTCTTCAAAAAGCAGACAATGGCGTGAGTGTGATACGGCATCGAGGTCGGGGCCGGTACTCCAAGGCGGCGTGATCGCCAGATCAACATAATCGGCCAGCTCGCCTAATTCGTATTCAGTGCCGTGAATCTCCCAGGTTGACCACCAGGGATGACCAGGTGTTTTAGCAACAGGCCCACTATAGGCTGGGTCAGCGTTCAAACGCGCCGCCATTGCCTCATAAACGGCCTTCATGTACTGGATAGGCTTGGAGCGGGCATTCTCGGATGTGCAGACCGGAACAATGGCATAGAACAGGTGGGAATGACCGTTTTTACGGTTGCTCACCACAAAGTTGGGAGCTGGTAAAAGCTCATCTTCCCAAATCAGGGAATTGGAATGGTCGAGATCAAAAACAAGCCAGCTCACCATATCCGGGCGGTTGACCTGCATATACGGATAGCGAATAGCGTACTCACGCGGCCTAACCAGAGCGGCGGTTTTGTTATCGCTACAGCGAGGCAAATACGGCGCTTCCGATAGTAACCGGCTCAGCGCAGTACCTGGCTGGTAGTACCGATCTGTGGCTTGTATCGCCTGCTCTATCGGTACTGATTCCACTCGTTTGATCCCATTGGCGTTTTTTATCCCCGTTAGCGCCAAAGGAAGCCATTTATCAAGTCAACCCTATTTGATGACTTTCTTCAGGCCGCAGAAATCTTGCGGCCTGCTGGAATCTCACGTATATTAAATAAACGCGATGGCTTCCCATAGCCGTTAAGCAAAAGCTGAATACTGTCTTGATCGCCAAATCCTCCAGTGTTCAACCGAATTTATGAACCCGGCCTAGTGCCGGGTTTTTCGTATCTGTTCTTATTTCAGTCTGATTTTCACCTCTTGAAAGCCGATCTCTTCAGCATCAGCAATTGCACCATTAATTCGCTTGTAGACCTTATCAATATCCGACCTGGCTTTTGTGATCCGCTCTTGTCCACCGCTAGATTTATCAAAAACCAATAGCCACCTATCAGGCTCCATAGGGGCAGGTACGATGGTTGCTGATAACAATATCCCTTCTTGAAATAGCTGTCTAAGCAATCTAATTTCCACGATCTGCCCACCCTCAAACGAATTCAAACAACACTACCAAACTAGCACGAAAATACACTATTATGCATGTACAACGCAACAAGCATGACTCGTCGATCTTGCACATGTAATTTTGGTGCCAAAACGGTGCTGATTTGGTGCTTGCCTTGTTGGTACCAATAAGGTATAAAACTGGTACCAATTCGACACATAAACAGCACCAAACCAGTACAGGAGCGGCACCAATGATCGTACTTATAGGCAGCCAGAAAGGCGGCTGTGGTAAATCAACTACCGCCGTAAATATTTGTGCAGAACTAGCAAAAAGTGGCAGGGATGTCATCTTAGTTGACGCTGACCGTCAATGCACATCAGCTAATTGGGCGATGGATAGGTCAGGCAACGAAGCACTGCCAGTTGTCAATTGTGTCCAGAAATACGAAAACATCCGGGAAACACTCCAAGACTTAGATAAGCGCTATGAATGTGTGATTGTCGATGCAGCAGGTCGAGATAGCAGAGAGCTACGCACAGGCATGACCGCTGCTCACGTCCTACTGGTACCGTTCCGCCCGTCTCAGCCTGACCTTGATACCCTGCCGAATCTTCAGGAAATCATCACACAAGCTAAAGACCTCAACCCAGAGCTAACTGTATACGGGTTGCTAACAATGGCCCCTACCAACCCTGTTGTACAGGAAGCGGACGAAGCCCGCGAATACCTACAGGATTACCCCGAAATTCAATTACTAGAAACCATCATACGAGACAGGAAGGTATACCGAGACGCCATGAGCGAAGGCATGGGCGTGATAGAAATGAACAACCCAAAAGCCACTGAGGAAATCCAGTCTCTAATGAAGGAGATTTTTTAATGGTTAAACGCAGAGAACCTGCCACAGCAAAAAAACAGCCTACCCCAGAAGAAATTGA
>NZ_JBHNMF010000396.1:0-3033 GCF_048562965.1 Thiolapillus sp.
AGTTGTTGCGTAGTGCTTGGTGACCAGGACGGCTGGGGCACAAATAGGTTGTCAAAGGCCGAGTCGATTTTGGGGACTGGGATGTCCCAAAATCTATCACGAGGCCGAAGACACGCTTGATTGAAATTCAGCAGGATGAGGGGCGTCTTCCCGTACTCGTTTTCCTGTGGGCGAGGGCAAGGTGAATAAACAGAACCGTTTTATGGAACGCGCCCTCGAGCTGGCCCGACATGCCGAAACCCAGGGTGAGGTACCTGTAGGCGCAGTACTGGTACTCGATGAGAAAATCATTGGGGAAGGCTGGAATCAGCCAATCCGCCGGCACGATCCCAGCGCTCATGCCGAAATTATGGCTCTGCGCCATGCCGGGCAATATCAGAAGAATTACCGCCTGCCGGATTCCACGTTATACGTCACCCTCGAACCCTGTCCCATGTGCGCAGGCGCCATCGTGCATGCCAGGGTGGGCAGGGTGATCTTTGGGGCCTCGGATCCGCGCACGGGCGCTGCGGGCAGCGTGTTCGATCTGTTGCCCTCGGATGCGCGTTTCAATCACCGGACGGAAGTCAGTGGAGGCCTGATGGCGGACCAAAGTGCTGATCTACTTCGTCAGTTCTTCAGGGCCAGGCGTCGCTGACGCGTGCCGGACGTGCAGTTCCTGCCATTTTTCGCATTGTCCCAGTAAGTCAGCAGACGATAGTAGTAGCGGATGTTTTCCACATAGCTTACCGGTTCCCTGCCGCGAGCTCTGCCGTGTTTGAGCGTGGCGGAGTATTTCTTGTGGCCGAGTAAAGGCAGTCGCAGCTTGACGGCTTCCCAGCTGTCCGGGTCGGCATTGTCCCGCTGGGTGAGGATACGGGCGTCTTCCAGATGGCCGTAGCCAATGTTGTAGCTTGCCAGGGTGAACCACAGCAGGTCGTCACCCCGTATACGTTCGGGAATGCGTTTTTCCATCCACAACAGATGACGGGCGCCGCCGAGGATGCTCTGCCGCGGGTCGAGCCTGTTGTTGATCCGCTGCTGTTTCGCGGTGGCTTTGGTCAACATCATGAGACCGCGCACGCCGGTAGGCGAGGCTGCCCTGGGATTCCAATGAGATTCCTGGTAGCCAATGGCCGCCAGCAGCCGCCAGTCGATACCCGTATCTTTCTCCGCCTGCCTGAACAGGTCGATATAAGCAGGCAGGCGTTGCTTTACATGCTGCCAGAAATCCCGGCGCGTCACATAGTTCCGTTTCGGCAATTTGTCGATATATCTTTCCCGCAGCTGTTGCAGTTTGCCGGCGTGTTTCTGGGCTGCAAGAAAGCGATTGGCTGCATTGCGCAGGCTGTCATCGAAGCTGCGGTTGAACAGCCAGTGGACGGTGGTGCTTTCTGCCAGAGATACACCTGGAACAAGATTGGGCAGCTGATTGGTATGTGCCAGAAGCTGAGCGGTGGTAGACAGGGTGTGGCCGTAGGCGCCCGCGTTTGTTCCCGCGAGGATCAGCTCTTCAGAGAGTCCCGGCAATGGGCTTCCCGGCAGTTTCTTCCGCTCAAGCAATTCTGACAGGTAACCGTTGGCCGAAACTATGATTTCCGTATCGCCGGCTGCTGTCGGGTCAAGGGCTTTCCTGCCCATGGTATGGGCGAGCTGGGGGTTTGTTTCCAGCCAGGGGTTTGACTGGTAGGTAACGGCCTTGTGTTTCGTGGAAGGGAGGATAAAGCCTGCGGCCATGTCTTCCCTGCCTGTCTTGACGGCATGAATGGCGGCATTTCTGGTGGGGTAAACCGTAAACACCGCTTTCATTCCCTGGCTTCTGGCAAAGCGGTTTGCCAATTCATACTCCAGACCGGCTGCGCCTTTTTCGCCGAGATAACAGCTCAGGGGGCCGGAGACAGTTGCGATGTGCAGCAGGCCTTTGGCCTGCAGCCTTTGCAGCAGAGGCGTCTGTTCGCATCCCTGAAAGAAGAACATAGCAGCGAACGCCAGTATCAGCATTAGGCGCCTGGTGCAATGGGGCACGGGCTGTTTTCGGTTACCGATGCTCAAGGGTAAGGACTGTCTGTCGCCGGCAGGAAGCCGTGAATTCTAGCAATTCCCCGGTGGCAGGTCATGTGATCAGATCAAGGATCTTACTTGATGTTGGGTGACCGCTGAAGAAGTCGTGAACTCACATCTGGCGCCCGAGCCGTCCAAGAACTTCGCCCTGTTCTGGAATGGTACGTACACGGTCTGCTTCCCCCGGACTTGTTCACGGATCCCCTGGCGGTGCTATGATGCTGCGCCATGTCCCTGCCTGTAGAACAGATCCTGCCCCGACTGCACAAAGCACTGGCCCACGGTCATGCTGTGCTGTCTTCGCCGCCGGGGTCCGGCAAGACCACGAGAATACCGCTGGCGTTGCTGGATGCCCCCTGGTTACAGGGGCGGAAGATCATCATGCTGGAACCCCGCCGTCCGGCGGCGCGCATGGCGGCCCGTTACATGGCTCATTTGCTCGATGAAGCTGTCGGTGGCACGGTCGGTTACTAGGTACGCATGGAGCGCAGGATTGGCAGCCACACCCGTATCGAAGTGCTGACGGAAGGATTGCTGGTCAGGCGCCTGCAGTCCGATCCCGAACTGTCCGGTGTCGGGCTGATCATTTTTGGTAACTACTCACCCCTATCAGCATAGAGCTGTCCCGAAAAGGCCATTTGAATGGCGACCAGCGGATTGTATCCCTGATTTGCCATGGTCTGCAGGTAACTGGAGATGCGGCAATAGGCCTCGGCGTGCTTTCTTGTCCGGAAGCACCCCGACACCTTCTGTTTGACCTTGCTCATTCTCAGGTCACGTTCGGCCCGGTTGTTGGTAAACGGCACGTGGGAGAGTCTGGCGAAGAGCAGTACTGCCATCTCATGCTTCTTCAGTCGTTCCCACAGGTTGTGCGCATCGGATTTGGCGACCCGGCCCCGTTTGCCGTTTTGTCTGAGCGGGATAGGCGGGAGCTGCTTTGCACCGCGGGTGAGGATATTGCGGTAGCGTTTCTGCAGATTTTTGTACTCATTC
>NZ_JBHNMF010000397.1:0-3031 GCF_048562965.1 Thiolapillus sp.
AGCTCCACGGGCGTAGGCATTAGTCAAACCGCTCTACACCTGTTGAGCCCTCATCCAGCTTTTCGCCCTGGGAAGTAGGCTGAACCCCCTTCTTCGCCAGCTCAGTATCCGCGTGCCGATCAGGCAAAGGGGATGCAGCTACTTTCGCATCCGCAGGAACCTCTTCCAACCACGAAGGTACTTTACCCTTTTTATACTTAGGGGTTACATCGATGATCATATCGGGGAACACCAGGTCATTGTCCTTGGTAAACCCCTTCTGAAGTACTCGGTATAAAGCCATCATTATCCTCCTTACTTAGAATGGCCCATCATGCCATGGCCTGTAACAGAGCCCAGGAAAGCGTCCAACGCAAATACAGAAACCGTGGGCGTAGTCGCCGTGCCATAATCCATCTTGACACGAAGCCAGAGATACCGGCTCACATTATCAGGGACAATACGGATATGGGCAAGATCACCCACGATCTCAGTGCTTGAATCTAAGGTGAGCGTACTCACGACACGCGGGCTGGTGTCCGTAGCAGAATCGGATGTGACTACCTGAACATACGCTTTCATCGCTGTAATGGTCGATTTATCCCAGTACGTAACCTTAATCATGATAGGAATATCCACGACATCGCCTACGTGCACACCAAGACCTCCGCCACCTTTAACCCACTGACAGCCTGTTGGCTTCCCGAAATCAAACTGTTTACTACTGTTCGTGTACGTAGTAGCCAGAAATACCTGGTTATCGCACAGGACTGAGTTGTTAGAAATAATAGCCATCAGTGCTCACAAACCTCATTTCGATGAACGGTGCCAAGCATCGCTGTAAACGTACACTCATACGCAATAGGAACCACGTAATCCAGCCAGATGTACCGGCGAAGCACGCTCGGTAACGCCCGAAGGCTGAGTTTAGCCCCAGGGTATACCCTTCGGGGAGAGCCCTTAGGAAAAGCCATGCTCAGCACCGGGGTCACGTACGCAACATCTCCAGTTCCCGAAGATGTATCTGACGTCTTAAGACGGACCTGGATGTATGGCTTAGTAGAAAGCGCATCAGATCCGGTGATCGTGGGTATCATGACCGTGATAGGAATATCAGCAGAACCTCCAGCGACATACCCGATGTTACCATCGCCTCCACTGTCATTGATCCAATCGCTATCATCCTGTGCCCCCAGATCTATAATATTCGTACTTTTCACACCCGTCAGCTCATTAAATGGCACAGTAGCCGGGTTGCTGTACCTGGTCGTTGAGCTGCTGTCAAAGACCTGGTTCTCAGAAAAGTAAAGGTTATTGCTGACGATCATCAGGTCACCTGTGATTCCGTCACCAGCAGGTTATCCGTTATCCGAATGGGGATGCCGCGCCAGCTTCGAATGAATGAACCCTGTACCGTCCCCGGGGTGAGACGCACGTAGTTATCACTACCCGTGCTATTAGTAGTCTCAGCATCCAGCGCTTCCTCCACATCACGGTTCATGTAGATAATCGTATTGGAGTTCTCACCATAGCCCAACTCAGGCATTGCATAAAAGGCTTTTCGAAGCAGCTTCTGCAAGTTCACTGTTCCGGCTTTCAGGTCCGATACATCGATGTTGCAGATTCGAACGGCCTGCCGCCAGTCCGCTACGGCTACACCCAGATGCCATTTGAACTCTTCACGCACCACAAAATACGTGTTGTCGTCGGAATCCTTCGTCGGAATCTTTCCACGATCCGTGCGTTGCAACCCCGCAGGCAGACTCCTGGGATAGATCATAGAGATCTTAGTGCGCCCCCAGTTGATAAACCATATCGACGTATTGTCATTGCCCGTGCCTCCGGCATCTACAATGTTCTTGGCCTGCTTTGAAGACTTATCAGAGTACCGGGGTGACAGCCCCATGATCTGATCAGAATGCAAGTCACTGTTACTGTACCAAAACGACTCCGCCGCCTTGATCGCCATCGCCTGCAGGAAGGTCATAGCCTCATCCATTCGGACCTGAGCCCCATTGGCCGAGATCTCAATGACGCGCTCATCCACCTCGCTTGCCTGCTCAATCCAACCCGTCGTCTCACTCTGCAAGGTACGTGCAGACTTGCTGGTAGGGATACCCTTGTAGATCCGGCCCCACGTCACATCCGGCAGCTTCGAGAGCACCGAGTAATTGTAGGACAGGCCATCCATGCTGTTACAGGCCTGTACGTACGCATCATGCAGTTCAGGCGACATCTTACTGAGAATGTTAATCAGTACAAGCGCCTGCAAATCTACGCCAGACTGTAATCCACCTTCCCTCATATAAAGGTCAGGTAGGTCGAGCAGTTTACCACCAGTTACCGCCATCAGTTATTACCATAAAGTACATTGAGCTGAGTGGACTCATCCTTAAGATCCACCCCAGCCCCAGAAGTCAGTGCCTGGGCAGGTATGCCCGTGTCCTCTGAAACCGCTTTGCCCAGATTAGCGAACATCCGAATAACCTCCGGATGTGAAGAAAGACCCGTGCCCTGCAAAACCTCCTGAAGGGCGGGAGAAGCATACTTGTCGTACGCCACCTTAGCGTGCTTGATTGTTGTCTCAAACCTACTCCCGCCGATCTCCGGGTCTTTCCTGGCCTGTTCTATAAAGGCCTCGCGGGTATGGTTGATAATGTTCTGGTTAGCATTGATCACTTTCGTGATCTGGTATTCATTCAACCCCAGCGGTGCCAGCTCAGCATCAATAACTGATGGTGGGAGCAACTCCGACGCGCCCACACTCTTGTAGAAATCCTGAGAAAACATCGTAGGCTGCGGCTGAGCAGGATCCGGTGCCGGCTGCCCTAGGGGGTCCGTAGACTGTGGCGGCGGCGCAACAGGCTGATCCAACAATCCGGGGGGAGGCGGCACAGGCTGCTGCACAGGCTGCTGCACAGGCTGCTGCATAGGCTGCTGCATAGGCTGCTGCATAGGCTGCTGCATAGGCTGCTGCATAGGCTGCTGCATAGGCTGCTGCATAGGCTGCTGCATAGGCTGCTGCATAGGCTGCTGCATAGGCTGCTGCATA
>NZ_JBHNMF010000398.1:0-3031 GCF_048562965.1 Thiolapillus sp.
GTGACTCAACAATAATAGAAAAATCTGGTGTTGAATCTAATGAACCATATGACACACAAGAATTCTGGGAAATAATTGCAGAACCATTAAGAATAGGCGGGAGTATTGAAAGCACACAAGTAACTACCGAGTTTATCGAACCCGGCGGTAGTTTAATGTGCAGCCAAGCCTGGGACTACGAATGTGCACTGAGCGACATAACATCACTTTATACTTTAGAAATGACTCGTTTCATGTGGGCTTGGATAGCATTTGAAAATTTATCAAGGCGCTGTTGTTCAGATTACGAAGGCAAGGGACCTAGCGGAAAAGTCATTGAATACTTAAAAACAAAATCAAATAACAGCGAACTTAAAGGTTTAGCAATCATCTACGCGGAAGCAAAAAGCCTGGTTTCTGATAAGATCTTACAAACGGTAACAAGAGCAGCAAATTGCACTGATAGCTCGAAGTATCATTACATCCATTTATGCCGTGAAATACGAAATGAGCTATTTCACTCCCATAAAACTTGCATAGAGCCTTATTTCGACGAGAACGATAATACTACTCTTGAAGATGACCCAAGAATCATTCTTCTGAAAACCCTATCTCACTTAACGCTACTTTCTATTCAAACTATCTTGCATGCTTATTTTAGATACTCAGATACCAAAACTGGCTGGCTTATGACATCACAAGGAATCCCCAATGGCATCAAGCTCCAAAGAGCTCTTGAAGTATTGCATCTAACTGAACAATCAAATGTATTTCAAGGCCAACTTGATCTTAATTAAATGTTAACGTGAACAAATCTCATGCCTCTGATTAATATGAGGAAATCACAAAATTAGTCAATGGTATTCTCAAACAATATTTACATATCAGACTCCAAATAAACCTGTAACACAAGACCTGCATTTGGTTCAATATTGGCGAGCAGATCTTCATCTGCATCCCCGTTCACAATCGTCGCAACCTTGTCAATCTTAGGCTTTTTCTCATCAGTCTCAGGTTGTTCTTCGCCAAGCTTAAGTAAACCTGCTGTGCGGGACATACTCAAGGGTAAATCAACTCCTTGGAATCCTGATCTAAAGATCTGTCGAATCCGGGACTGCTCTTTGAGTGTTTCAAAGCTCGCTTTACTCCTGTTCGCTACATTATCGAGATCCAAGCCTAATAGGACTTCCGTTAAATCCGCCTCGCAGTTAGAGTCAATGATCAGCGTTGCAAACTTTCCACGCCGGGGAATAAGCACATTGCCGGTGATCACGACACCGTCAGGTATGGTGATAGGCTGTGCCCCTCCTTCCTGTAATGGGAGATAAAGGTCGGCCCGAAACCTCCATGATCTTGGGAGAGGCGCGAGTTCTCCCACCCGTCCGACATTGCTGAGTAACTGCTGCCGTAGACTAAGCGCGGGTCCTTCCCGAAGCCTCGCAACAATCGACATGTCACCGCGATCTAGGTGGAGCAAGCGCTTTACCTGATCCAGGCTAATCGTGCGCAGATCACCAAAATTCCAATCGATCTGAAAACGCTGGTTTCCATTCATTGTTATCACAGGAGTCGTCTTTGCTGTCACGGCGAGTCCCGGCTTGGCCATGTCGATGTTCTTTAACGATCCAGCCACTAGCAATGCCGTTACAAGCCCATCTTTTCGAATCAGATCGCACTCCGGCGAAGCAACGAAAAATACCAGATCGTCGCGACCTGAAAAGAAACCGCGGCGCTTTATCGGATTACCTGGCCTTGGCCCCAAAATATCGCCAAAAGCAATCGGCCATTCGGCACCGGTGGCATGGGTGCGGCGTTTTGGATTAACGAAGAGGGTCTGTTCCAGTACCGTATAAGTGTCTCGGTCATTTGAGATCATCAGCGGCGCAGGATCGTCTGCCATCTCATCAAGTCGGAGCGCAGCATCCAATACGGCACCGTGAGATTCGATTTCATATTGAAGAACACGATCAAAGACATCAAGCATGTAGCTTGATGTATTAAGCCCCTCAAAACGGAGCAACATACTCCGAATATGCTGCAAATCATCGATGTCGATCTTACGAAGAGTGCCTGCGGCCGCATGGACGGCCTCAATAGCTTTATCCTCCCAAGTTTCCACAAACGTGGCAAGTGCCTGGCTATCCGACCGATGCGATGCGAGGGTGAGAATCAGCCCCTTCATCCGTCCCGGCTGCGACAAATCATTTTTTCTGATGTGCCGGAATGCCGAAGCGTGGAGCTGAACATCCTGGCGGAAATCTCTTGCCAAATCATCAATCCCCGGAACCTGAGACATAAGGACAATAGAGGGGAGAGGGACATCTTCGCGGCGTTTGATCACCTCTTTGAGATGCTCGACAGTAAACTGGCGGTCCCGTTCTCCTTGTTGGATACCGAGAAAAAGGTCGATGACGATCAAATCAGCATTGACAGCTGCCTCGACAAAGTCTCGACCGCACGTCTCAAATTTAATTTCGAATGCGTTGAGGGCGGCTTCTGCCGCCTCCAGGAAGGGGCGGTTGTCTCGTATTTTCTGCTCATAGACATCAAATAGTCCACTGAGTAAATCCCGAATGGCATCCCGACCTTGCCATAGAGCGTCGATGAACTCTTGGTTGGACTTTAGTTCCTCCCGGTCTTCGGGCTGATAGTCAGGAAACAAAGCCTCAATCCGCACTGCCTCGGCGCCCTGCGCATCATCAAACAGGCTGTCCCATGCACCTTCATCGAGAAGCTCCACTACTTGTGGAGCCTCGTCGTATCCGTCGTCGACTATAATTGCGGAACGGATCCCGGCATCGAGTACCCGCTGTTTATCGCTCAAGGTTGTCCCCCACCACGCGATAGTCGAAAGTAGAAAAACGCCCTTCATCATTGACTGCGTCTGGATCCAGCATCAATGCACCCCCGTTGTGCTCCGCAGCCTCTCGGGCAATAAAGAGTCCTAAGCCTCGACGCCGGCTTTTGTCCTTAAGTGAAAAGAAGAGGTCAAAAACCCGGTCTTTGTATTGTTCAGAAATTCCAGGGCCATTGTCGGAGAACCTTATTCGTG
>NZ_JBHNMF010000399.1:0-3022 GCF_048562965.1 Thiolapillus sp.
AATAACACATAGACCAATATCATCCACTGTATCTTGCTCTTTCTCATCGTTATTTACCTTCGGTTTCGTAGCCGGGGGCGCATGTACTGGCAATACCAAGAATTTCTCAAGATCCTCCTAACATGTGGCACTTACGTTCGACTCAGATCGCAGGCTGATAACTGGGTCGCCACTTCATGGAGCATTGCGGCGTATCGTCTTTTCCTTTCCATCAGGAAGAAATCTCCTTCCCTTGCCAGTAAGACATATCTCCCATTCTTCTTTGGTCAGTCCATAACGACCCAACAAGTTAAAAGCGTCTACCCCACACTGCTTCCTCGCATCTCTAAGATATTCCATACCATCTCCACAGACGTCCAAATAGGGTTCGATCATTTCTCGTTTCCGAATACGATACTTGATGTTTTCAACAACATTCATAGGAAATTCTAACCACTGACAGTCTCTCCAATAATTTACGGCAGCACCCCACCCGCCCCAAGCACCCCTGCCCTTACCTTTTTTCTCCCACTCCTCTTTTGTCCACTCCCTCCAGTGCATGGGCTCGAGTTCGATGTCCTCACCATCCCATTCCGCTTTCCAGGCTTCACCCCAGCCCAGCCTGCCATCTTTCTTGTTACGCAGCGTTTTGGGCCAGTAGCCCGCCGCGTAGACAATCATTTCCGGGCTACCCTTGGAAAACCCGCCTTTCCCGATCTCCGGTTTTGGCCGCTCCCACGCCGGGATGTAGTAGCGGCCCATTTCATCCGAAAACACTTCTATGCGTTTCACCACGCCACCACGCCACCACCTACATGGATGGTTCCACCAATGGTTCCCAGCAGCTGCGGCCAGTCCATGAAAATGGTTGCATGGGGAATGGGCTGGCCGGTTTCTCCATCCACGATGCGCCCCTGGATGGCATCCGACCGCACATACCCCCAAGGCACGATACCCAGCACCGAAATGACAAGCAGTACCAGCAACAGAAACAGAAACAGAATCAGCCATTTGCGCCGCCGCCAGTTCTCTACCACAATTCGCGGCCAGGCGCTCGTCACATCCCCTCCACCTTCCACACCCCCCGGGCATCGCGCAGCAGCTGGATGAGAAACACCCGGTCGGTGCCGTCGATGGTTTCACCGATGGCATACTCGGCATAGTTCAGTCCGGTCTCCACGGTCTCGGGTGCGGAGAAGCCGGGAACGATGGCGGGCATGTGCGGCAGCAGCAGGTAGAACACCTTTTCATAGCCCCCTTCGGCCTTGTCCAGCAGGAAGCTTTGGGACAACCCCAGGTTTTTGCCGGACAGTGCGGTGGCCATGCCAGCCCAAAGGGTTTTGAGGCGGCTGTCCAGGGCGGCTCGGTCGATGATGGCGATGACCAAGGTTTGGGTATAAGTCTGGCTCTGGCTGTCGGTCAATGTGAGACGGGGGAAATACAGGCCGGCAGTGCTGTAGTTGTGGGTGACGGGTGCATTGAAGCGGGTGGTGAGGGTGCTGTCTGCCACACCGTCGCCATCGAAGTCCCAGTCGGCCTGTACGATACTGAGACCGGCAGGGATATCCGGCACAAACAGTACCTCTGCCGGGGCAAAGGCGCGGTGGGGGGCGGCATTGAGTTGGAAGGCGGCGCTGCCGCTGCGGGTAACGGTCAGGCTCTGGCTGATCTGTTTGCCGCTTTGTCCGGTGGCCGTGATTTCGATGCTGTTGCTGCCCATTTGCAGCGGTACACGCAGGGCGAATTCGCTGCCCCAGGGCGTCCCGCCACGCTGCACGGGAATGCCGTTGATTGTGACGCCGGTATTCCAGGACGCATCGAGGGTGCCTTCGACGATCACCGCCTCGTCGGCAAGGGTCGCGCCATCGGCGGGTGTGGTGATGCCAAGTACCGGTGCTGTGCTTTGAGCCGGGTCATCGGGATAGAAATCGGCGCTGTTGGCCACGCCGTCGCCATCCCGTCGGGGTCGGCATTGTCGCCGATGCCGTCCTGGTCGAAATCATAGGCGTCGTTGGGGTCATCGGGGAAGGCGTCGTGTTCGTCGGGGATACCGTCGCCGTCCCGGTCGCCGGTGCCGCCCGGCGTGATGGTGATTTCAACTGGATCCTGCGCCGTAAAGCCAAATTGGTCGGTAATTTCCAGCTCGAATTCCAGCACGGTTGCCGTGGTCACGGCAGGTGCGCTGAAGGTGGTTTGTGCCTGATCCGGGTGCTGCAGGATCACCTGGGAACCACTGAGCTGGCGCCATTGGTAACTTTCGATGCGGCCGCCCGGGGCTTCGCTGGCGCTGCCGTCGAGGGTCACGGTGGCCTGTGACGCGACAGTCTGGTCATCTCCGGCCCGGACCACTGGCAGCTGGATCTGCACCGCGCGGGCCTGAAGTATGCCGCCGTTGCGCACCACGAAATCAGCGCCCAGTGTAATCCGGCCTGCGGCGAAAACGGTATTTGCCCCCGCCGGGACTTCACTGGCGGTGACGTTGAGTTCCCCTCTGGCGGCACAAAGGCTGTCACCGGAAAAAACAATGCCGGAAAGATGCAGGTCGGTTTTGCTGGGGCAGCCGGGCGGTGGCGCTGCGAATAGCGGCCAGGAAAGAATCAGATTGAAAAGCACAAGAAAAGAAAGCAGGTTTTTCTTCCCGGGCAAGCGCTTTCCTGAGCGCCCCCTCCCTTTCCTTGCCCCGCCGCCAGCGCGTATTGCGCTGATGCTGGATCCAGCGCATGAAAAACAGATCCCGCGTCGAGCCTTCGCCAATTTCCCAAGAGGATGCATCTCTGTATTCCTTGATGTGTACTTGAGCTGTGTCTCAAAATACCATTTCGGGGGGGGGGGGGGGGGGGGGGGGAGAACCCAACATACCATTTCGGGGGGGGGTAAAACGCGAACCCGGTCACAGTTCTGCTTGTTGGCTTGTCTTCGTGTTTAGTGAAAACACAAATAAAACTTAATCCCGGATGGCCGGCGTCTCGATTTTCAGCCCGTTGCCCCGGGAGGTGACATACACTTCGAGGTTGATGTACTCATCAGAACCCGGCAGAAAAGG
>NZ_JBHNMF010000400.1:0-3005 GCF_048562965.1 Thiolapillus sp.
CCTCTACAGACATGAAAAAGCGATTGTAGATCCATGGAGGCAGGCTTGTACTCATCTTAGGGGTGAGTAGTTACATCTGTTCTTTTTGTAAATGGACTGTCCGATGAGAGTGAACCGGTCTGTAAGGTCCATCGGACTTTCGGAATGTCCGATAAACAAATGGCCTTCCTGCACGAGGATGCCGGCAAACCGTTCGAACAGTTTCTTCTGTGTCGGTTTGTCGAAGTAGATCAGCACATTTCGGCAAAAGATCACGTCGAATGGTCCTTTCATCGGCCAGCTTTCCATCAGGTTAAGTTTTCTGAAGGCAATCAGTTCCTGGAGTTCGGAAAGCACTTTGGCTTTTCCCTTGTGGATGCCGGTCCCTTTTCTGAACCAGCGTTGCAGACGGTCACCCAATACCCGCTGTATGTTCTGCTGCTCATAGATTCCGGCTGCGGCTTTGGCCAGCACTTCGGAATCGAGATCGGTGGCCAGTATGCGCACATCCCAGTTATGGATGTCTGGAATGTTCTCCTGCAGCATCATCGCCAGAGTGTAGGGCTCTTCTCCTGTGGAACAGCCGGCAGACCAGAGCCGGATGCGCCGGCTGTCCCGGTTCCTTTTCATCAGATCGGGAATCAGGGTATCGGCCAGATAATCGAAATGATGGGCTTCCCGGAAGAAGGCGGTGAGGTTGGTCGTGACGGCGTTGGTGAATGCTTCCAGTTCATCGCCGTGGCCATCTTCGATGAGTCTGCAATAGGCGCCAAAACTGTGCAGCCCCAGGGCGCGCAGGCGTCGTGACAGCCGGCCGTAGATCAGGTCACGCCGGTTGTCGGCCATGCGGATGCCCGTGTGCTGATAGACCAGCTCCCGAAGCCTGGAAAAATCCTGGTCGGTGAATTCAAATCCCTGACGGGCAGATCTTGCAGCTGAACCGCTCATTGCTCTGTTACCTCCAGTAACATGTCGGCCGTGAGTCCCAGCAGCGCCACTGATTTTCTCAAAGCAGGGGAGGGCTGATGCCAGCTGCAGGGGATGTTTTTTTCTTTGGCAGTCTGTACAGCCAGCTGGAGCAACTGTATCGCGGCGCCATCGATGCTCTGAATTCCGGAACCGTCCAGAACCAGTGGAGCGTCATCCTGCATCAGAGACTCGCGAAGCTTCTGCGCCAGTTCCGGCAGTTTGTCGAGCTCCAGATGCGGGTCGAGATGCAAAGATGTGCTGCTGCCGGTCATGATCAGAACTCGTCCCATACGTCGTCTGCACCCACGGCCTGCAGTTTTGGCCTAGTCTGAGTATTAGTTCTGGCCGGAGCGGGGGGTGCTGAGTAAGCGGTGCTGGCGCCGGTTTCCTGTTCCAGCTGTTCCAGGAGTGCAGCGATCTGATCAGAGTATTTTTCCACGCGGGCATATATGGGTTCTGCTTTGCGGTTGTCTCCTGAATGCTTGGCCTGTATCACCTGTTTGATCAGGGTATGCATCTCTGCATGGATCTTTTCCAGTCCCCGCATCCTGGGCATATTTCCATGCTCACGCAACAGCCATTTTCCCAGGTCGCATGCGTGGTGTGAGACAGCTTCTTCTTCACGCATGGCTTCATCGCCATCCAGGAAGGCCCGCAGACGGGTTTTCCACAGTTTGTGCTTGGTGCGTGCCGTGGCGAAATCCAGCTCGGAATGCTGACTGGCCTCGGACCAGGGGCGGTCGGCTGAGCGCCGTTCCACCTGCTCCCAGCTGTTATCAGAAACACCATCGGTCTTGAAGAAGGAAATGAGCTCGCCCAGTTCCTTGGCCTGTTCGTCCATCATCTGGCTGGTTTGTGCGGCTTCTTCCACCAGCGCGGCATTTTGCTGGGTCACCTCGTCCATCTGGGAGACGGCCTGGTTGACCTGGTCGATGCCGGCATACTGTTCTGAGCTGGCGGCGGCGATTTCAGCAATAAAGTCGTTCACCTTCTTCACCGAAGTGACGATTTCATCCAGGGTCTTTCCGGATTGATCCACCAGGTCTGAACCCTCTTCCACCTTGTTGACGCTGTCTTCGATGAGCTCCTTGATTTCCTTGGCGGCGGTTGCGCTGCGTTGGGCAAGATTGCGCACTTCGGTGGCGACCACGGCGAAGCCGCGACCCTGTTCACCGGCGCGTGCGGCTTCCACCGCGGCATTCAGGGCCAGCAGGTTGGTCTGGAAGGCGATGTCATCGATGACGCTGATGATGGCGGCGATCTTCTTGCTGGAGTCCGTGATCTTCTCCATGGCGGTGATGGTATTTTTCACTACACTGCCACCGTTTACCGCCTGGTCCAGCGTGATACTAGCGAGCTCGCTGGCCTTGCCGGAGTTGTCTGCGTTCTGGCGTACCGTGGAAGTGATTTCTTCCATGCTGGAAGCAGTCTCTTCCAGGTTGGATGCCTGCATTTCGGTGCGTCGTGCAAGATCCATGTTGCCTTCTGCGATTTCCTGGGAGGCATTCTCTACGGCATCGGCGCTGTTACGGATGCTGCCGATAACGCGCGTGAGGTTGGCTATGGTGGCATTGACATCGTCTTTCAGGCGGGCGAAGGAACCTTCATAGTCTCTGTCGATGGTTCTGTCGAGTTCGCCCCTGGCCAGGGAACCGAGTACGCTGGCTGTATCGTCGATGACCTGTTCCAGTATCTGCATCAGGTCGTTCACGCCGCCACTGAGGCTGCGGAAGAAGCCTTCCTTGCCTTCCAGGCTGACGCGTTCGGTGAGATTGCCCATCAGGGCGTTGTCCACGATGCTCTGGATTTCACGCTCCACAGCGACTTCGCTGGTGCGGTCGAGCCATTCCACTACGGTACCCAGACGTTCACCCTGTTCGTTGATGATGGGATTGGCAGTGAGCCGCAATGAGCGTCCGCCAAGTTCGAATTCGGTCGTGAAAGAATCCTGCAGCCGCTCCATCATGCCTCTCTGATGGGCCGGGTTCTTGTGGAAGATATCCACGTTGGTCCCCAATAGACTGCTGCTGTCGAATTCCGGCAGTTCCTTGCGGATA
>NZ_JBHNMF010000401.1:0-3003 GCF_048562965.1 Thiolapillus sp.
CGGCAGCCAGCTCAAGCGTTGATAAAACAGTTTAACGAATGGCTGGCCGCCATGGAAAGCGACGCGGCGGCGAGCACTCCCCAGTCGCCGAGAGGTGGGGTGGATTGAAACGTGGCGAGTAATTTACTAAAACAAACAGCTGACGACAAGAGCGGGAACTTCGCCCTTGGCTTACACTCCCCTCAGAATTAGAATTTGTACTGCAAAGGCATGAAAAAACAATGAGATAGGGGGCTTCTGTTGCACGGGCCGCCAATTAAGATCATGAAATGTAACGAAATAGAGAAAAAAGAATGTTGAAAAATCTAAAGGAATCCCCCAATATGACACTACATATGGTGTCACATGGTGGCTAAGCAGGCATTCGAGGAGGTTGTCGGGATACTCAATGCCTCAGTATCCAGTATCCGTTGTGACACATTGTCTGCACAGCTGGCGCGGTTGGGCTTTGAAGTCCGAGATGGAAAGCAAGGTGGCCACAAGATTTTCGTTCATGGCGGCATCCCGGAGTTTTTCTCCGGTAGCTATAACTGTGGACATGGCAAGAACCCGGAAATAAAGCCGGCCTATATTCGCAAGGTGCTGCGCATTTTGCAGCAACACGAGAAAGAAATAATCGATTTCTTGGAAGGACAAGATGATGATTGATCCACATGCCTACAATATCACGGTGCGGAGTGGCGATTTTGAAGGCGAGTTGTGCTTCGAAGCCCGGGTCAAGGAACTGCCTGATCTGGCGGAATACGGCGATACGTTTGAGGAAGCCTACCAGCTGGCGATTGATGCCATTGAAACCACGGCAGAAATTTTTGCTGAGAAAGGCAAAGCGATGCCAATGCCAAAGGATGTGCCGGACGAATACAGTGGCCGCGTAACCCTGCGTTTACCAATATCGCTTCATCGGGCGCTTGCCGAGGCAGCTGAGAATGAAGGTGTGAGCCTCAACCAACACTTGGTTAATACGCTTGCCTATTTTTCGGGTTTTGCGGCTGCAGTGACGCGAACACGTGGTTGCTCTTATAAGTGGGAGATGGTGAGCACTACGCCAAAAAGAAAGATCGCCTCAACGTGCTCGCCCATCCGGCTGGTTCATTCATCTAAATTAGATCCAGATGGTGGATGGCAGAAAACAGCATGAATGCAGAGCTGCAAAAAGCCATCGAATGCCTCCGCATTCAGGATGTGTATTTGCGGAACTCGCAAGGTGACTTAATGGAGGGTTTTGATCCAAAATATTCGCCAGAGGCGAATGATTTGGCCGTGCAGTTCAAGCATGTGGTCACTTGTGAGGATGTGCTTCAACTACAAGAAGACGAAAAAGAAGTAACCCTGTTTCGGGTTCACATTGACCTGGGCGCGCGATGGGTGGTTTTGCCGGAACCAAAAGTAGAAGGCGGGTCTGAAGAGAAAGAAGAGGAGAATATCAAGGCTGTTATAGAGGCGACGTTTCTTGCGGAGTATTTGATAGAAGGTGAACCCGGACAGAAAGCGCTTGATGCGTTTGCACTCAAGAATGCCAGCTATCATGTATGGCCTTATTGGCGTGAATTCTTGATGAGCCAGTCCATGCGCATGAACCTGCCCAAAGTCGCATTGCCTGCTGTGCAATTTGCCTCGAATAACCGTGAATCTGCCGGTGACCAAGATTGATAGCAGGGAGCATAGACCAGAAGGTTGGACGCGTGAGTGTTTTGACACCACCAACCGCCTGGACTAACATTTCAAATAGAATAATGGATTAGCCCATTGAGAATGACGGACAAGGAACATGCTCACGATCATCCAATATCCCCTTGAGACCGGCATCGTCATCGCGCTGCTCGTCTATGGCCTGATTCTGGCCTGGAACCTGCTGGCGCGCCTGAAATGGCTGCCAGTGGCCGTCGTGCGCCCTATATACCACGTTCTGACCCGCCTGGGTCAACTGCCCCTGCTGGGGCGTGCCGTGCGCGCCACGCGCCGCCATCCCCTGAGCCTGGGACTGGTGCCCGCCATTCTGACCGGCACCCTGGTGCCGGTGCTGCTGATTTCCATGTACGCACTGTTCTCCGCACTTGTGGTCGGTGTGATCCTGCTCCTGGCATTCCGCTATGGGGATTGGAAAGAAGAGCCAGAAGAAGAGCACGCTCTTTATCATTCGTATGATTCTGAGGAGCCAATTGTGTCTAGCAACCATCCTAGTGCGATTAAGGATTGGCCAGCTTCACTCCTCTAGAAAATACTACCTTATTTATTGCCTTTATGAGGTAAACCCTTTCCTCCTTGAGTTCCATCAAGTTCTCCAGCTGCTGCTGAATATCGCTAAATTCTGATTGTTTTTCCGTCAACCTTTTCTGCAACGCACGAAATTCATCGAAGGCTCCACCATCAGACAATTTGCGCATAATCTCACTGTACCGCTCCTGCAATGTATTCTGCTGTGTGTAGCGGTTTGAAATCCTGTCCTCTACCGCATCGAGTTCCCGCTGCAGGTGGTGCTGCCGATTCTCGCTGATGCGCCTATGGAAATCCTTCACTTGCCCCAATTGCGCCCTAATATTGTCAGGAAATAACAGGCCCGCTTCCTCATAAACCGCATTCACTCGATCCACTCCCGGCGGGCCTCTGCTGCCATCGCGTTTTCGATATAACGCTGAAGATCTCTGTCCCGGCCGTTTTCGGCAGACAACCTTCGCATGTGCGCATTGAGATCTGCAGCCTCTTTTTCCAGTTCCCGGTATTCCGGGATAACCTTGAAATGATCGAGATCATTCTCTATCTCCTGAATCTCGGATTCGAGAATAATCGAACGGGATTCCAATGCGCTTTTGTCGCCTGTATACCCACGCAACGAGAGACTTTTCAATAGCGGCTTCAGCTTCTTGATGCCGCTCTTTCTCTTTTCATTCAGGATATGCTGGCGAATCAAATCCCAATCGAATCCAAACAGAAACGCAAGGTTGATCTGGTGAGTCCGCTTATTTCTTTGGTCCTGCTGGGCATATCGAAAATCATCAAAATAAC
>NZ_JBHNMF010000402.1:0-2988 GCF_048562965.1 Thiolapillus sp.
GGACAGTATCAAGTGCATTTTCTTCAGTAGAAATTTGAGTTTGCTCATGTTGACTTTGATATGACTAGCTTATTACAAAGTCATCTTGATGCTTTTTGATTGGCATTGTCTCTTGGACTACTTTTCGATTCCTCTCTGGTGGTCTTCTTCTTCTTGAGGTCTTCTTATTAATGTCTATTCTTGTTGGCATGATTAATTAGTTGCTAGATTGATTGATTAATGTTTTGGTCTCTACTCGATTGGTTATTGCAGATAGAGTTGAGTATGTGTGCCTTTCATGTTTCTGATTAGTGTCTTGATTCAGTGATTAATGTTTTGGTCTCTAGTTGATTAGTTATTGCAGATAGAGGTGAGTAGAGGACTGTTTGTTGCTAGAGATTAGTTTGTTTATTCAGTGAGTAATGTTTTGGTGTTTAGTTGATTGTTTATTGCAGACAGAGTTCAGTAGATGCCCGTTTGATGTTTTTGATCAGTTTGTTGATTCCTTGATAAATGTTTTGGTCTCTAGTTGATTTAGTTATTGCAGAGAGAGTTGAGTATATGTTGTGTCATGTTTGGAATTAGTTTGTTGATTGATTGATTAATGTTTTGGTCTCTAGTTGATCAGTTTTGATGTATAGAGTCAGGTTGGTGAGTGTTTCATGTTTTGGTTGATATCTTGATTGATTGATTAATGTTTTGGTCTCTAGTTGATTGGTTATTGCAGATGGAGGTGAGTAGATGACTGCTTCATGCTTTTGATAGATTGGTTATTGCAGATAGAGGTGAGTAGATGACTGCTTCATGCTTTTGATTAGTTTGTTTATTCACTGAGTAATGTTTTAGTCTCTAGTTGATTGGTTATTGCAGATAGAGTTGAGTAGGTGTTTATTTTATGTTTTGAATAATAAAATATTATTGATTCATTGAGTAATCTTTTAGTCTCTAGCTGATTAGTTATTGCAGATTGAGTTGAATAGATACCCATTTCATGTTTGTGATTAGTGTCTAGATTCATTGATTTAGACCGTTTCATGTTTGTGATTAGTTTTTTGATCCATTAATGTTTTGTTCTCTCTTTGATTAGTTATTGCAGATAGAGTTGATTATATGTTCTCTTTATGTTTGAGATTAGTGTCTAGATTCATTGATTAATGTTTTGGTCTCTTGTGGATTAGTTTTTTTCAAAGAGACTTGAGCATGTGTCTTTATTTTGTTTGACTTCTTTGAGCACTATATTGGTCCTAATAGCTTCTGTAGTTGACCATGGTTCCTTCAATGAGAATCAAGTGTGTGCGATGGATGATGAAGTCTTTGATGAGGAGCAACTATCAAGCATCTTGGACATCTCCCTCATCATTGGACACTGACAGTATTGAGCTAAGTGCATGGGTTAAGTGATCATTTTGTTAATTCATTCGTCAATGTTTTGGTCACTACCCCTGAAGGAAGGCCGGGGATGTCTGATGTCTCCCCCGTCTGGAATCTCAGGGCCGTCATTTGATTTCACTTTGCTATCTCCTCTCTTGTTCTTCTGCCTAGTCCTGTTACCCTTTATATCTCATCTTTTTTCTGCCTGCTGGTCCTTTCTTCTGAACTTTTTCTAGAAAAAAATCTTCAGTATTTTTCATTAAGAGATAGTCTTTTTTGTATGACTCCTGTTTAGCAGTTAGGAGAAGTAAGTTGGTTGGTGGTATGTGCAGCATGCTGCCATATGGCACTGGTATTTGCTGTTATGCATTTATATAATAGTTTTGACAGAGTTGAGAAGATGCCCAATTGATGCTTGTAATTAGTTTGATGATTCATTAATGTTCTAGAATTATGTTGATTACTTATTGCCGACAGAATTGAGTAGGTGCCTGTTTGAAGTTTGTGATTAGTTTGTCGATTCATTGATTATGAATGTTTTGGTCTGTAGTTGATCAGTTATTGGAAATTGGGTTACATAGATGTCCGTATCATGTTTGTGATTAGTTTGTTGATTCAGTGATTAATGTTTTGGTCTCTAGTTGATTAGTTGTTGCAGACAGAGTTGAGTAGATGCCCATTTCTTGTTTGTGATTAGTTGCTTGATTGATTGGTGCATGTTTTGGTCTCTAGTTGCTTAGTTATTGTAGATAGAGATGAGTAGATGTCTTTTCCATGCTTGAGGTTAGTTTGTTTCATAGATTAATGTTTTAGTGTTGAGTTGATTAGATGGCTGTTTAATGTTTTTGATTAGTTTGTGGATTCATTGATTAATGTTTTAGTATGTAGTCAGTAGTTGATTGGTTATTGGAGGTAGAATCAAGTGGATGCCTGTTGAATGTTTGTGATTGCTTTGTTGATTCATTGCTTATTGTTTGGTGTGTGGTTGGTTAGTTACTACAGACAGAGGTGAGTATGTGTGTGTTTGATGTTTGTGATTAGTTTGTTGATTTATTGATTAATGTTTTGGTCTATAGTTGATTGGTTATTGCATATACAGTTGAGTAGATGCCCGTTTCATGTTTGTGATTAGTTGATTTAGTGATTAATGTTTTGGTCTCTAGTTGATTGCCTATTTCATGCCCGTTTCCTGTTTATGATTAGGTTGTTGATTCATTGATGAATGTTTTGGTCTCTAGTTGATTAGTTAATGCAGATAGAGTTGAGTATGTGTTAGTTTCATGTTTGTGATTAGTGTCTTGGTTAATGTTTTGGTTTCTTGTGGGTTTGTTCCTGCAGATAGAATTGAGCAGGTGTCTTTTTCATGGATTACATCTTTTAGCACTATGTAGATCATGATGGCTTCTGTAGCTGACCATGCAGCCTTGGATGAGGAGCAAGTGTGTGCAGTGGATGATGCAGTCTTTGATGAGGAGCAACTGTCAAGCATCTTGGACATCTCCCTCATCGTTGGACACGGACAGTATCAAGTGCATTTTCTTCAGTAGAAATTTGAGTTTGCTCATGTTGACTTTGATATGACTAGCTTATTACAAAGTCATCTTGATGCTTTTTGATTGGCATTGTCTCTTGGACTAC
>NZ_JBHNMF010000403.1:0-2984 GCF_048562965.1 Thiolapillus sp.
GTGAGGGGTGTGGTGATGCGACAGTACGGAGAGGATATTGCGGCACCGGTGGGAAACCAGCCGGCAAACAGAGAATGCCAACACGATCCTAACCTGTTGTGGAGCCCATCTACTCGACCGCTCAACCAGTGGGAACTGCTGACGGGCTATCTTGCCGATGGACGACTGCACATCAGCAACGCCCTGGCGGAAAACGCCATCCGACCCTTTGCGGTGGGACGGCGGAACTGGCTCTTTGCCGATACCCCGCGTGGCGCAAAAGCCAGCGCCACCGTCTACAGCCTGATCGAGACGGCCAAGGCCAACGGGCTGGAACCCTTTGCCTACATCCACCATGTGCTGCAGCACATTGGTGGGGCCAGTACAGTTGAAGAGATTGAGGCCCTGCTACCTTGGAACGTCACCCTCAGTAAGCTGCAAGAGGGCTGATTCTCTGGCGCTTACCCTAACTTTATCGGTGTCGAGGACGATATCCTTTTCCCTTGCCTGATCTATAAGGAACTGCTCCATGCTGATCTGTTTTGATTCATTAATCATAATTGGTCACTTGTTTTCTACGACAACCATCACGGTTGATTCAGTTAATCAATAAGGTTATTTACTCCAGGAATTCGAGAGTGTTTCAGCCTGCTTGAGCACAAGCTCAACGGCTTCCGCTGCTTTGTCGGGCGGGTATTTGTAACGCTGCAATGTATGCCGCACCAGAATCTTCAGCTCGGCTCTCACGCTATCGCGTACTTGCCAGTCGACAGTGGTGGATTTGCGCAACTTGTCGGTAATTTCAATAGCGATTTTCTTCAGAATCTCATCGCCAAGCTCACGAACCGCGCTTTCGTTATTGGCCAGAGCATCATAGAAGGCAATTTCGTCCGGGTTGAGCCCCAGTTCGGCCTCACGCGCCATCTCGGCCTGAAACTCCTTTGCCATCTGAATAAGCTCCTCGATGACCTGTGCCGTCTCAATGGCGCGGTTGTTATATTTTCGCAGCGTCTCCTGCAGCCGCTCAGCATACTTCTTCTCTTGCACAACGTTGTTGCGAGTCTTTGCCTTGATGTCGTCCTTGAGCAGTTTTTCCAGTAACTCAACGGCCAGATTTTGATGCGGCATTTGCCGGACATCTTCCAGAAACTCATCGGAGAGCAGGCCAATATTGGGCTTATCCAATCCGCACAGGCTGAACACATCTGCCACGCCTTCGGCGATCACTGCGTTGTCCAATATCTGCTTGAGCGCAGAATTTTTTTCTTCCTGGGTACGCTTTTTATCAATCGAGGTGAACTTCGATATCGCCGCCTTCACTGCCGAGTAGAAGGCGATCTCCTTGCGTAGCTCCTTGGCTTCATCCAGCGTACTGCAGAGTGAATAGGCCTTGCTGGTGGCCAGCACCAGGTCGAGAAAACGCTTCTTGCCATCTTCCAGTCCCAGCACATAGTTGGCGGCGGGAACCAGCAGTTTGTGTGCATCAGTCTCGAAGCCGGAAATATCCAGGCCACCCAATTGCGGCGTTTTGGCAAACATCCCGCGAATAGCATCCAGTTTCTCCAACAAGATAGCGAACGCCTCTTCAGCGCGTAGCGTCGGTTCACCTTTACCTTTCGAGTCAGTGTAGGTCTTCAGTGCCTGTTTTAATTCGTTGGCAATGCCTATGTAGTCCACAACCAGTCCGCCAGGCTTGTTCTTGAAGACACGATTCACCCGGGCAATGGCCTGCATCAGATTATGACCCTTCATGGGTTTATCGACATACATGGTATGGCAACAAGGCGCATCGAAGCCGGTCAGCCACATATCCCTGACGATCACCAGCTTTAATGGATCGTTTTCGTCCTTAAAGCGCTTCTCCAGTCGTTTCTTGGTTTTCTTGTTGTAAATATGGGGTTGTAGCAATGGCTTATCGGAAGCAGAGCCTGTCATCACGATTTTGATCACACCCCTCGACGGATCTGGGTCGTGCCAGTCGGGGCGCAAGGCGACGATCTCATTGTAGAGCTGAGCACAGATATCACGACTCATGCCGACAATCATGGCCTTGCCATCCATGGTGGCGGTTCGTGCCTCGAAATGGTCGATTAAATCGGCAGCCACCTGTTGAAGTCTGGGGGTTGCACCCACCAGCTTTTCCAGTCGGCTCCATTCTCCCTTGGTTTTCTCACGCTGGCCAATGTCCTCTTCATCCTCAACCACCTCATCCACCTGATCAGAAAGCGCCTCAATCTCATCAACGTTCAGCTCCAGCTTGGCCAGGCGGGATTCGTAGTAAATGGGTACGGTCGCGCCATCATCCACGGCATCCTGAATATCGTAGATGGATACATAACCACCGAACACCGCACGGGTATCCTTATCCTCCTGCGATATGGGCGTCCCGGTAAAACCAATAAAGGAGGCAAACGGCAGTGCATCGCGCATATGTTTGGCGTAGCCAAACTTGTATTGGCCATCGGCAGTCAATACCGCCTTCAGCCCATACTGACTGCGATGCGCCTCATCGGAGATTACGACGATATTGTGGCGATCATTCAGAATCGGGTGGCTGTTCTCATCATCCAGCAGGGCAAACTTCTGTACCGTGGTAAAGATAATGCCGCCGGACTCGCGCTCAGCCAGCAACTGGCGCAGCTCGTCACGGTCATTTGCTTGTACCGGCGTCTGTTTCAATAGCTCTACGGCATTACTGAAGGTGGCAAACAGCTGTCCATCCAGATCATTGCGATCTGTCACCACGATCAAGGTTGGGTTATTCATGGCCGGTTGTTGTAGCAGCTTGCCTGCGTAACAGCACATGGAGATACTCTTGCCGGACCCTTGCGTATGCCAGACCACACCGGCCTTTTTACTGCCGGGCACCACCTCATCAGCATAGGTCGCCCGTTTCTCTGCAACCCCTTCAATTTCTTGCGCGGCAATTACAGTTGCCTTGACCGCTTCACGCACCGCGTGGAACTGATAGTATCCAGCGATTTTCTTGATAATCGTCTCGCCAT
>NZ_JBHNMF010000404.1:0-2972 GCF_048562965.1 Thiolapillus sp.
TGCGTCCTACTCGCAGACAACTGCTTCGCATTCCCCTTCATTCCTCCTCGACTGAAAACACGCTCCTTGTCTGTCTCTTCAATGCAAGATCCGTCGGCACGTCCAGGAGAAGATCCGACATCTCCACGTTCATGCTTGAAAACAACATCGACATCATGCTGCTGACGGAGACCTGGCTGCGCCCTGCTGGTGATGAGGCCAAGATCGCGGACCTGGCTCCGCCTGGATACTCAGTCCTCTCCTTCCCCCGCTCCTCGGGCGGACCCAGCGTCAAAGGTGGGGGAATCGCCTTCGTCTTGAGGGACTCTCTGAAGCAGCATGTTTCGTCCACCTCATCTTTTCCAGTTCAGCATCCTTGCTTCGAAGCCGCTCAACTGACTCTTACCTACAGTAAGCAGCTAACCAACTTCTTTTGTATCTACCGCCCTCCACCCAGTAAAAAGAACAACTTTACCGATTCCATGTTTTTCGATCAATTTTCCGACTTCCTTGAACACTCTGACAGTCTGCCCGGGAAAACACTTCTAATGGGTGACTTTAACTTTCATTTTGAAAATTTAGAAAACAACAACTCCAGAAAACTGCACGACATCATAGACATTTTCAACCTTACTCAATCCGTTACTGAACTCACTCACAACCAAGGCCACCTGCTTGACTTAGTGCTTTCTAAACAAAGTGACAACATCCTCCTTTCCACCAAATTACATCATGGACTCACATCTGACCACACAGCTATCTTATGCAAGCTTGATGTATCTGTACCCCTGCAAGAGCCTGAAACCTTCCAATACCGCTGTCTTAAAAAGATTGACACAAACACCTTTAAACAAGATCTCTCTGACGTTATCTCACGAAGTAGCTCTGTCTCCGACTACAATAACCACCTTCGTTCTGTCCTTGACAAGCACGCCCCTCTCTGCCGTCGCACATCCCGTACGAGGAAGCCGACACCCTGGTTCAGCAGTATCGCGGAGCAGTTCTGCGAGCTGAAAAGGGAGCGTCGGAAGGCAGAGAGACGTTGGCTCAAGTCTAAACTCACCGTCCACAAACAAATTTATGACTCCATTAAACAGAAAGTTACAGACCTAGTAGATAAAGCGAAGAGAACCTACTTCTCTGCAAAGATCCAATCTAGCACCACTTGTAAACAACTCTTTCAAAACTTCAACTCCATGCTCGGCAAAAACTTTTCTTCGCCGCTTCCTTCAGCTTTTGACTCTGATGATCTCCCGACTGTCTTTTCTGAATACTTTACGGAGAAGATCCGCACCATCAGAAACAATTTTCCTCCTCCAAACCCAACTGTTTCCTCTGTTGCCTCTTTCACCGGAGATCCCTTACAGACCTTTGACCCTGTCACTGATGACTTTGTCTTGAAAATAATTAAGAGTACACCTGCGAAATCTTGTGAACTTGATCCCATCCCCACCACACTTCTGTATGACAATCTTGACATCCTCTTGCCGACCATCACCAACATCATCAACACATCTCTTACTACTGGCATTGTACCACGTGGTCTGAAGACTGCAATCGTAAAACCCCTGTTGAAAAAGCCATCACTCGACAAGAATCTTTTGAAAAACTACCGCCCCATCTCTAACCTCCCATTTCTGTCTAAAATCCTTGAAAAAGTCGTTCTTCACAAACTTCTCTCCCATCTTCAAGCAAACAACCTCTGCAACCCCTTTCAGTCAGCCTATCGTGCAGGTCACAGCACCGAAACCGCCTTGTTGCGTGTCATAAACGACATTCTCTCTGCTCTGGACAATGACAACATTTCTGTTCTTCTGCTATTAGACCTTTCTGCAGCTTTTGACACTATTGACCATCAAATTCTCCTCTCCCGCCTCTATTCTCTTTTTGGTATTCAGTCTACTGCACTCGAATGGTTCGAGTCATATCTCTCAGACAGATGTCAGTTCACTTCAGTAAATAACTCATCCTCGCCACAATCACAGCTCAAGTATGGTGTGCCTCAGGGCTCGGTGCTGGGGCCCGTTCTCTTCGTCCTGTACACCACACCTCTCTCTGACATCATTGCAAGCCATTCTGTAAACCATCAACTTTTCGCAGATGACACGCAGCTCCAGAAATCCGCCCCTCTCAGTGAAATAGACAACCTCACCAAAGAACTCTGTGCATGCACAGATGACATCAAAGCATGGATGACAGAAAATCAACTCAAACTCAACGACGACAAAACAGAAGCTCTTCTCTTCTCCTTCTTTTCTTCATCGAAGCCCGCCGCCATTTCCCTCCCTGACTCGATTACTCTCGGTTGTCACAACATCCCTTTCTCTTATTCTGCTAGGAACCTTGGATTCATTCTTGACTCAGAATTGTCCATGAAGAAACATGTCATAAAGATCTGTCAAACCGCTCATTTCGAGCTCAAACGTATTAGTTCAATCCGCAGATTTCTCACTGAAGATGCAACCAAAACCCTTGTTACCTCCTACATCCTCTCGCGGCTTGATTACTGTAACTGTCTCCTCATGGGTGCACCCAATTCTGTCATCCAACCTCTCCAGAAAGTTCAAAACTTTGCTGCAAGACTCATTCTCATGGCACCTCGTCATCACCACTCGACACCTCTCCTGAAAAAGCTGCACTGGCTTCCCATTTCAGAGCGCATTAAATACAAAGTTGCATGCATGTGCTTCCATGCTATAAATGGATCTGGTCCTACTTACCTCTCTGAACTCTTACATATCTACACTCCGTCTCGCACGCTTCGCTCTTCTTCGGATTCCCGCATGCTCAAAATCCAACAATACAAACGCAAGACTCACGGCTTTCGCACTTTCACTTACTTTGGACCCTATGTTTGGAATTCACTCCCACAAGACATCAGGCAATGCTCAACTCTTACATCTTTTAAGGCGAACCTGAAAACCTTCCTTTTTTCACAGTACTTCCATTCCAGTTAACTTCAGTAGCCACTTCATTTATCAGAAACTGTATCT
>NZ_JBHNMF010000405.1:0-2965 GCF_048562965.1 Thiolapillus sp.
AAGTTGTTGCGTAGTGCTTGGTGACCAGGACGGCTGGGGCACAAATAGGTTGTCAAAGGCTGAGTCGATTTTGGGGACTGGGATGTCCCAAAATCTATCACGAGGCCGAAGACACGCTTGTAAATCTTGGCTGGGGTGGTGTCTGATCGGAAAAACGCCGTAAATACATCCCTATAGGCTCCGCGCCAGAATCCCTGCCTCCGAGGTTTTCCGATCAGACACCACCCCGCCTTATCAATAACTTAGGAACTTAGATGACGTGGTCCTGGCAGCAATTCGGTAGTGATGGATTCCAAGGGGCTTTCGTTGGACAATAGGCCAATCCAAAACCTGTGGCGACAAACCCTGACATGAGCCAAGCAGTAAGACTCCGCCAGCTGAAAAAAACCTATGCCAATGGCACTGAGGCGCTGAAAGGTATCGACCTGGATGTGGAGAGCGGTGATTTCTTTGCCTTGCTCGGCCCCAATGGCGCCGGCAAGTCCACGGCCATCGGCATTCTCAGCTCCCTGGTGCGCAAGACCGCCGGCCGGGTAGAGGTGTTTGGCCACGATCTGGACCGGCAGCCCCAGGAGGTGAAGCGCCACATCGGCCTGGTGCCCCAGGACTTCAACTTCAACCAGTGGGAGCCAGTGGAGGAGATCGTCATCAACCAGGCGGGTTATTACGGCATCCCCCGCCGCCAGGCCTATGGCAAGGCGAAACGGGTGCTCAAGGAACTGGACCTGTGGCGCAAGCGCCGCGCCCAGGCGCGCAGCCTGTCAGGGGGCATGAAGCGCCGGCTGATGATTGCCCGCGCCCTGGTGCATGAACCGCCGCTGATGATTCTGGACGAGCCCACGGCAGGGGTGGATATCGAGATCCGCCGCAGCATGTGGGCCTTCATGGAGGAGATCAACCGCGCCGGCACCACCATCATTCTCACCACCCATTACCTGGAGGAGGCGGAGAACCTGTGCCGCAGTATCGCCATCATCGATGATGGTCTCATCGTGGAGAACAGCAGCATGCAGGCGCTGTTGCACCGCCTGCATCGCCAGGCTTTCCTTCTCACCCTGAGCCGGCCTGTGCAGGCCCTGCCCGGTGGCGCCCCCGTGCGTTTGCGCATACAGGACGAATACACACTGGAGGCAGTGCTGGAACAGGAGCAAACCCTGAACAGCCTGTTCGACTGGCTGAACGGGCAGGGCATGGATGTGCTGTCCATGCGCAACAAGCAGAACCGCCTGGAGCAGTTCTTCCTGGACCGGGTGAGGAAGAAGAAGGCAGAAGCAGCATGAGCAATTGGCAGGGTTACCGTATTGCTTATTCCACCATTGTCATCAAGGAGGTGTTGCGCTTCGCGCGCATCTGGGTGCAGACCATATTGCCTTCGGCCATTATGACCAGCCTGTATTTCCTCATTTTCGGGGCCCTCATCGGTGAACGCATCGGCGAGATGGACGGTTACAGCTACCAGTCCTTCATCGTGCCAGGCCTGATTCTCATGGCGGTGATCACCAACAGTTATGCCAACACCGTGTCCAGTTTCTTTCAGGCCAAGTACCAGCGTCACGTGGAGGAGTTGATCATCGCCCCGGTGCCCAGCTGGATCATCCTCGCGGGTTATGTCACCGGCGGGGTGGTCCGGGGTCTGGTGGTAGGCGCCGTGGTCACTGGCGTGACCTTGTACTTCTCTGACGTAGGCGTGGAGCACCCCCTGCTCACCATTCTGGTTGTGGTGCTGACGTCCATTCTTTTTACCCTGGCAGGCCTTATCAATGCGATCTTTGCCAAGAGCTTCGATGATATCAGCGTTATCCCCACCTTCGTGCTCACGCCCCTGACCTACCTGGGCGGGGTTTTCTATTCCATCAGCCTGCTGCCGCCATTCTGGCAGAAGCTGTCTCTGGCGAACCCGGTGCTGTACATGATCAATGCCTTTCGCTACGGCATCCTGGGCGTGTCGGATATCCGCCCGGTGACCGCCCTGCTGCTCATCATGGGCTTCATTCTGATCCTGGGCAGCGTCGCCCTGTGGCTGCTGAACCGTGGCGTGGGCATCAAGAGCTGATGGGAAGACGGGCGCGCATCAGCTGGGCCCTCTACGACTGGGGTAACTCCGCCTTCGCCACCACGGTGATGGCTGGCTTCTTTCCCGTGTTCTTCAAGGAATACTGGGCCAGAGACATGTCCGTTACAGACAGCACTTTCTGGCTGGGTGTGGGCAACTCCGCCGCCAGTACGCTCATGGTGTTGTTCGCGCCCCTGATTGGCGCCCTGGCGGATCAGGGGAACAGCAAAAAGCGTTATCTGCTGCTGTTTGCCTTTCTCGGAGCCCTGATGACTTCATCGCTGTTCCTGGTGGCTGCCGGTATGTGGCAGGTCGCCCTGCTGTTCTATGCCCTGGGCATTATTGGTTTTTCCGGCAGCATCGTGCCCTATGATGCCCTGCTGGTGGACGTGGCGGAAGAAGATGAGCTGGACAGGGTGTCAGCCCTGGGATACGCCATGGGATACCTGGGCGGGGGGCTGCTGTTTGCCCTGAACGTCTTCATGGTGCTCAAACCCGGGTTCTTCGGTCTGTCGGATGCGGAACAGGCTGTCGCTGCCAGCCATGGAGAGCGAAGCGAAGGCTGGTAGACCCCAGTAGCCGCGAGGCCGCACTGTTTTCCCGGCGTGCCTTGCGCCAGAGGGAAAACAAAGTAGGCCTCCGAACGCGGCGTCCAGTCATTGGGAGCCAAGTACGGAGCAGCAACGAGCTTGCGAAGTTGTTGCGTAGTGCTTGGTGACCAGGACGGCTGGGGCACAAATAGGTTGTCAAAGGCCGAGTCGATTTTGGGGACTGGGATGTCCCAAAATCTATCACGAGGCCGAAGACACGCTTGGCGTGTTTCCTTTTTCATGGTGGGTATCTGGTGGGCGCTGTTTTCCGTTCCAGTGATACTGTTCGTGCACGAGCGTGAACCGCGTCCAGCCAATCCTC
>NZ_JBHNMF010000406.1:0-2964 GCF_048562965.1 Thiolapillus sp.
GGTGCTGATTACAGCCCCAGAATGTTTTAAAATACAGTCATGTTGATGACGAAGAGAAACCAAATGTAAAGGAGTCGTTATTGTGGAAAAACACCGCCAGCGCGCTAGTCGGCTCAGCGCGACGCATTTATATATACTTAGCAGAGATAAATAATAATGTTTAAATTGGACGAACTGCGTAAATTGATGCAGAGGTATATGGAACTTAATGCTGATGAGAAAGAGCGACTTTCTTTACTTGAGAAAATACTAGAGACTTCGAAAGACTCACAAGAAGTTTGTTTAAGGAGCAGCCCAATCGGTCACATAACGGCAAGTGCTCTTATTGTATGTCAGGAGACAAGTCGAATTCTTCTTGTAAAAAAACCCACTTGGTCTCAACACCTTCAACCAGTAGGCCACTTACAAGAAGATGAAACACCTTTAGATGCCGCAAATCGACACTTGACATGGAGACTAGATTTAGGTTTCATTCGGAAGTTAGAGTATATACAGAGTGACTTAGACCCGTTAATACCTATTGATATTGATGCGCATTCAGTTCCGGCCAATATCGCCGATGAAGAGCCAGGACATACACATTTCGATTTTCGATATGTTTTTTTTGTTGAAGATGAAGACATGTTATCTAAGGATACGGAAATGTATCGAAAACATGATCCTCAGTGGTATGGACTTGATTACCTGAAACGTCTAAATAGCTTTAGTAAAGTTTTTTTTAAAATTCAGAACCTTAATACTCCACAATTGAAACGTCGCCGTTTCTATGGGCATTTAATAGCTTATAGCACTAGTCCACGGGTAAGTACAATAGCTGTTGCGCATATAATACCAGATGTAACAGATTATTTGATGGCACTACGACGTTGCTCTAATCTTCTAGGAGTTATTGCAAAACCAAAGTCGATTGATGAGGATACTAAGTCTTTATTATTAGATAAGGGGTTTCACCTTAACTTCAGTGCCCGTAATTCTAGAGAGCAGTTTTCATTTGTAAGTGAACAAATAACGAACGCCCCAAGCCCTGTTGTTCTATTGGATATTGGCGGTTGGTTTTCCACACAATTAAAACAGCTTGTTGATACTCATGGCGATAAACTTATCGGTGTAATTGAAGACACTGAGAATGGCCTGCCAAAGTACGAGCAGTTGAAGCCATTGCCTACTCCCGTTTTCTCGGCTGCACGTAGCCCTTTAAAAGATAATGAAGACTTTTTGATTGGGCAATCAATAGTCTTTTCAACTGACGCATTGCTGCGTGAGTGCGGCAGCCTATTACAGTATTCAAGCTGTTCCGTATTAGGTTATGGAAAAGTCGGTAGTTCAATAGCTCATCATCTCCTGATGCGTGGCATAAAGCCATGTGTCTACGAAGTAGATCCCCAACTTCAGCTTAAAGCATACAACCAAAACTGTGATGTTCTTCCATGGCATCGTTTATTGGCTAATTCCGATGTGCTTTTTTCAGCTACTGGTAATCAAGCACTCAAACTACCAGATTTCCGGTCACTGAAGAATGGTTGTTATGTAGCCTCTGTTACCTCATCTGACGATGAGTTTGATTTTAGCTTTTTAACATCTGAATACAGCGAAGAAACTATTACCCCTTATGTTAGGAGACTCACGGGTGAGCACAATTATTTTCATTTGATATGTGATGGAAATGCGCCAAACTTTATACATGGAGCTGTGGTTGGTGATTTCATTCAGCTTGTTCGGGCAGAGATGCTGTTAAGCATCGCTGAAATCGCTAGTATTGCTGAAAATAAAAGTGCGTACAACAAGAATACCTTTATTCAATCTTTAAGCCAAGAGAATAGAAACCATATTGCGAAGTTGTGGCTTAAGATCTTCACTGATCGCGGTTTACTGGATTGATATGGTAGCAATACAAAGTATATAGCGATGAGCATAGACATTGCATGATATGCTAAACAGCATATCTTCCATATTATAGTAGAAATGATGGGTATAGTATTAACCGAGTTTCTATGGCGAAACATTCATTACACAATGAGAGGCCGCAATGCAGAAAGATGTTGAATTTGAATATAAAGCGAAACTTACTCATTCTTTTGATAAAGAAGCGTTTGTTGGAATGTTATTTAAAGACAATATATATTCAAGAAAGGCATTAAATATAGTGCTAGACAGATACTACGATACACCAAAAAGAGAACTGTTTGTTAAGGGTGTTTTTGTAAGAGAGCGGGATGGAAAACGTATTGAAATAAAATACAGCCCTAATTTGGAAGATAAAACACATACATCAGCAGATGAATACAAATGCAAATTACCACTTCAAGAAGAGTGCGGCATGCGTATGCTGAAGTTTTTATCGAATTTTCTGATCGACTCAATACCTACAACTCTCAATTACAACACATCGGAAACAAGCGGACATTTCGGGCTTTCTGATTTCGTTAAGATTAAGAAGAAGAGACTCACTTATGAAAACAGCGATATTACTGTCTGCTTTGACGACGTAGAAATGTTGGGTAGCTTTATTGAGGTTGAAGTTAGAAATCTTGGGCTTAGGAATGGAATATTACAAATGATGAAGAATTTTGGGCTAAAACACATAAGCACGGGTTATGTAGAATTATATTTGAGGAAATACGATTACAAAACATATATAAATGGGCGTCATTTACTAGAAGAGGATAGAACTAGTAGTAGAAAGTAGAATAGAAGACACCAACCCTACGTAAGCTCCCCTACTAGGCTTTCTTTTAGACCTCCCCTGAAAAAGTAGACGCCTCCGTAAGCTTCCCCGTCAAGTGGACAGCTCAAAAGTAGAGTTTCTGGCCTTTTCAAGGGCCTCAAGGGGTGTCATCCCACCAAGGCTGTCGTGATCTCGCTCTTCGTTGTATTCCAGCATCCATGAAATGACCCCCTCCAGAGCTGCACAGGTTATAGTGCAGCAAGGAGGTTAACTAGAGTTTAGAGTTTCAGAGGAGAAAA
>NZ_JBHNMF010000407.1:0-2955 GCF_048562965.1 Thiolapillus sp.
ATCGAGAAGCAACAAATATCAATCGATATGACAGATAACGATAAAACTGCTAATCAGTTAAAAGCTGATGATATACGCATGTTGAGTAATGAGGATTTACTAAAAAAGTATCCAAATGACTCAGTGATATATAATGCGATAGCGACCAAACAGGCGGCAACCTCCTTTGCTGAACATCGGCTTAAATCTGATAGCGCACAAAAACGCTTTGTCAGTGCCGCCATTGATAAATATGCCGAGAAAGTCGAAAAAGGAAAATTCACCGACGTGAGATTAAAAAATGAAGATCAGGAGTTGGATCGGTAGCATTACCGTTCAATCTCACTTTCATTTATCTGCTTTATGTTACCCTGGCTTTGTAATTGCTTTTTCAATTCATCATTTTGCGTTGTTAATTCTGGCATCGACACCAAAAAATCTTTTATCTGGTTTGCCATTTTCGGATTAGCACCACCGAAGAATTTTGCTAAATCCGCCCAAGCACCCCGTATTGTTTTCTGTTGTTCTGTAATTGTCTTTTTCCAAGGCTCTGGAATCACCTTGTCTGAAGTCATACTTTTCATGGCTTCAACAACTTTTGCTTTATCAGTGTAAGGGGTCTTACCCTTTTTTCTGATATGCAATATCGGCTGTTTCGTTGGTTTTTTAACGACACCTCGAACCCGCCTGGGCGTAGCTTCCGCTTCCACGCCTTGTACTCTTAACTCCTTCGCAAATTGCTCCCGCCATTTCTGAGGGTCGCCCTTTTTTATGTGTAGCCTACTTCCATCAAAGCCAAGGTTTTTAACAGTCAAATGCACATGAGGATGTTTTTCATCTTCATGCGCCACAAAAACATATTGATGATTGTCAGCAAATTGCGCTTTGGCAAATTCCCTGGAAGCGTTTTTAACTTTGTTTCTATTTGTCCCTGGCGGCATGGATAAAACAATGTTGGTTGTGTCACGGGTGTTTTTATTCCGTTTTCCCGCGTCGTTCATCCATTCTTTTGAAAGATTCTTAATGTCCCCTTTCTCTGAAATTATCTCTCCCCGTTCATTTTCTAATTCTAACTTTGCGTTGCGCCCAATGTAATCCAGGTGCGCTTTAATGTGTGCTTGCCCTTTACCAAAACCCGATATTTTAACCATGACCTCTGGCGTTCTTTTGGTGATCCGTGAGATTCGATTGGTCGCCCCGCCTTGCTGTTTAGCAACTTTGAAACGAACATCATCTGTAAACAGACCATCGAGATCATCGAATCCGGTGGATCGCGCCATCAGCGTTCCAGTTCTTCATCAATAAACGGCGCGGCTATTTCTTGAGCGCAGATATTCAGAAAATCTTTCATCTCCTCCATGTCCCCAGTGTTATAAAATCGGATCATGGCTTGGTTGTATTGCAGTTGGCTTCTCGCGGGAATTGATACAGGTAAGTGTCCTGATTCAAGCAATAAGCCATTCATCATTAATTGCCCTGTTCGCTTGTTGCCATCCCAGAAAAATTGATTAGCGGCTGATTGAAGAAAAAACTCATACGCATTATCGGGTGATTTTTTTAAATTTGTCCGGTCGATCAATTCTTGAAATAGGGCATAGAGTTTTTCGGCTTTTGGTGGAATGTAACTGGTTCCACCAATGAGCACATTACCATCCCTAAAATCTCCCACCGCCAGTGCCTCACCTTCTGCAATGCAGACATTAAGGTTTATAGCTGTTTCTTTATTGAGCTTAAATTCTTCGTTCTTTATCAGTTGGATCAGTTTTTTCCAGCCGTTGGATATACGCAAAACCTGCTCTTGATCTGAAAGCTTGTGTCCACCTACGGTTACACCATCCAGGAGCGTTTTAATTTCAGGGTAGGTAAAAGGGTTTCCCTCAAGCTTTGCCATATTGAAAACAAGACTGGAATGAATCTTGTTGGCAATGAAAAGCGCGTGTTTCTTTTGTCGGTTGGTTCCAGTCATTTCATTTTATGCTCCATCGGTTAGCTGATGCGGCAACATAGCTTGCTACCTCTTCAGTGTGGTCGTTGATGATGTTTTTCAGTTCAGGAAAAATCCTTGCATCAATGGAACGGATGTTTTCCAGTTCGATATTCACCGCCCTGGCTATTTGGTTTAGGTTTCTTCCAATCGCCGCCAGTTCTCGGTTTGATTCCCTCAGTGCTATGGAATCCGCTTTGGTCAATGCGGGTACTGCCTTCAAAGCCTGACGAATAACAGCGGTCGCCCAAGCCGTGCGAAAACTGAAGCCTTCGGATTTCGCACGTTGCTCTATCTCGTAAATTTCTTCCCCGTCCAATCGTAGGGTGAAATTCTGGCTTCCCTTTTTTTTAATTGGCTCCTGATCCTCGGTATTGCCGCCTAGTATTTTTCTTAAAAGCCTTCGTATCAGTTCGGCTTCTGTGATCCCTTGAGCTTTGCAAAAAGTGACAAGGGATGCTTTTTCTTGCTCTGTAAGTATTGCCTCTGTTTTAAGCATTGAAATCCCTTAAATAGTGAAAAGTCAAGGGGGGGGAGTGGGGACATATTAACATGAAAACATGTAAATACAAGCGGTACACGAATCCTGCCCTAGTCCCCACACCCCCTAAAAACTTCGTATATACGAAGTTTTGGTCTTTGGTCTATTTTATTGGGGCCGCCGCCCCAAACCCCGCCCCTCGCCGGGTGGCAGGGTTTGGGATTAAAAAACATCCCAACCCCTGCCAATAGGGTATTAACTACTTTCTGCATCAAGGACAATAACGGTATCCACACCCTACGCTGACGCTTCGGGTGCGGAGCCTCCGTGATTCTCCTTGACCCAGAAAATGGGGCGTTAAAAAGTGTATTGTGCAATACAAAAAAGAGGTGTTATGAAACCAACCGAAGAAGCCTATTCTCAGTTCCAATTCTAATGTTATTCAAGATCGACAAGTTTTAGAATCAATCCAAACGCTGCCAGCCATGGAGAGCGAAGCGAAGGCTGGTAG
>NZ_JBHNMF010000408.1:0-2952 GCF_048562965.1 Thiolapillus sp.
AGTTGTTGCGTAGTGCTGGGTGACCAGGACGGCTGGGGCACCAATAGGTTGTCAAAGGCCGAGTCGATTTTGGGGACTGGGATGTCCCAAAATCTATCACGAGGCCGAAGACACGCTTGTTGCCCTGAACCCCCATGTTCGATACCTTTTACATGAAGTGAACAATAACGCCGGCCGTCAGAGCCGGTCTATGCGCTGAAAACCGGAAACAGGGAATGACATTGAATCTACGCGCAGCATGGCTGCTGTTTTTTCTATTTTTCATGCAGGCGTCAATTGCGGACAGTCATCAGCAATTGCCGCTTTCCTATGCGCCGCTCAATAGTGCATTCGAGCCGCAACAGGCTGCCAGCCTGGAATTTCACCGCTATATATCCGGATTCCGGCTGCCTTTTGCGCAGAATCCGCACGGTATCGTATTGCGAATGGAAATGCCGGCACTGGCGGAATCCCCGGGAGACTACAACCTGGTGCTTCACCCGCAGTACCTGGCGGAAGCTACTCTGTGGCTGAAGCAACAGGGCGACCCGCGATGGATCAGTGAAAAGCGTGGCCGCCTGCTGCCGGGAAAGCCTTCCTATTATTCTCCCCAGACCCTGGTCTACGAGCTGCCGGTCGTCAATCTGGTGTTCTTCGCCTATATACGGGAACTGCCATTTTTATATTACAGCATCTACATGTTACTGGCAGTGCTGGCGCTGATCTGGCAGGACGGGTGGATTGGAGAGATGCTGTATCTGCCGGATACAGTCATCGTCAATCGCTGGCTGCATTTTTTCAGCATGCTTCCTGCCGTGTTTTTCTACCAGTTCTACCGTTCCTTTCTTGGCCTGGACAGGAAGACGCTGGGTGGCAAGCTGATGCTGGGCTTTCAGTTCGGTTTCGTGATCATCCTGGTGCTTTCTCAGGCAGACAGCTACTGGTCAGATACCTATATGCGAAACCTGTGGGTCATGCTGTTCAACGGGCTGCTGGCGCTGGGTGCGCTTGCCATTTTCGTGCTGACCCTGCGCTACTGGATCATGGGGGTGAAGACAGCTGGCTATCTGTTCATCGCCAACCTGCTGCTCATCGTGGCGACGCTGGTTCGGATCTACTATGCCTTCACCTTTTCTCTGGAGAACGCCTACTAGCAGACCCATGCTTTTGAAATTGCACTGGCTGTGGATGCCCTGATACTGACCCTGGCGTTGGCCAGCCGGACGCTGAGTGCCCTGAAAGAGAGGGATCAGGCCAAGGTGGATCTGGTTCGGGCAGATACGGCCTACCAGCGTGAACAGTTGCTGGCGGATTTCGTGCGCAAGCTGCAGTCGGTGATAACGGACGACGAAAACGTGGATGTGTCACGGGAAATGGACGGGCTGTTTTTCGAGAGTATCAACCGCATCATCCATGTCGTGGAAGTCATGGTGCTCACCATGAATGGGGGCAAGGCACAGTATCGTTGCCTGGGCCGCAACAAGGTCATGGGTCGGCTGTTCATGCAGGTTTTCAATCAGCAGATGCCACAATTCATGAAGGACTGTCGCAGCGGGCTGATCACCCGACGGAACATACGTGGATTTCCCGATGCCCGTGAACGCTATCAGTACCTGCTCGTTCCCGTGAAGACCCGTGAGGAAATGGATTTTTGCTTGCTGCTGCTCATACCTCAGGAACAGTACCTCGACAGAGATATGGTATCCGGCCTGCGGGAATTTGTAGAGAAAGCCGTGCATGCCAGGATGGATGCGGAAAACATGGAGCAGCTGCATTACTCTGCGCGCTACGATGACCTGACCGGTGTACTGAATCGTGCTTCCATGGAGAGCCGTGTTGCCAGGTTGCTGACACAATGCGCTGAAGGAGGGAAGGGCCTGGCTCTGGCATTCGTGGACGTGGATCATTTCAAGAAGCTGAATGATGGGATGGGCCACGACTTTGGCGATCTGTGCCTGAAGATGCTGTGCAGAATCATGCAGCAGGTGTTGCCCAAGGGCGGGCAGATCGGACGCTTCGGTGGAGACGAATTTCTGGTGTTGTTCCCGGGGCTGGACTACGGAGAAGCCAGTCAGCTGATGGAAAAACTGAATCCGGCGCTGGCCGTGGCATCAAAAAGGGAAAAGACGGTTCTGTCGGTGAGTATCGGTATCGCAGACTGCCTGTCCGGGCAGCGGATCACCATGGCAGAGCTGTTCAAGCAGGCAGATATGTCATTGTATGCGGCAAAGGCGGCTGGTCGCGCGCAGGTGGGTCCCCGGGTCGCAAAAGCAAAAACCGGCAAATAAGCCGGTTTCTGATGATGCTTTCAGAGATGCAAGGTCCGTTTACATGGCCTTGATATGCGCATTCATACGGCTCTTGTGGCGGGCTGCCTTGTTCTTGTGGATGATTCCCTTGCTGACCGCGTTGTCGAGAACAGGTACCGCTGCCTTGTATGCAGCACTGGCGGTTTCCTTGTCGCCGGCTTCGATGGCATAAACGACTTTCTTGATATGTGTGCGCAACATGCTGCGACGGGCCGCATTATGTGAACGGCGTTTTTCCGCCTGACGGGCGCGCTTGCGTGCTTGCAGTGAATTGGCCACCTTGTACTCCTGAAATCTTGAGGTTGTTCAGTAAAAAGACGCGAGATTATGTCCTTTGATTTCTTCCGTGTCAAGGAAAATAAACAAGAAAAAACATTGTTATACACAAGCCGCATGCATGTCATGTCCTCAAGGCGAGTTTAGGGAAAATGCCGTATGTTGGTTATTACATATGCTATGTAACCCATTGTATATTAATGATTAAGATGTAATTGAGCAAAAAATGGTCAATTTGTTCCTCAAGCGCTGTAAAAGGGAAAAAAGGATGCTTTGCGCATCTTTCTCACAGAGTTATCCACAAGTTGTGTGGAAAACTCCATTTTATTCGTGCCGGGAAACCAGTGAATCGATATCATGCATCAGACTGATGAGAGCAGTCACCGTT
>NZ_JBHNMF010000409.1:0-2949 GCF_048562965.1 Thiolapillus sp.
AGTACCGGTTGCGCCCCCATCCCCGCATGCCGCAGATCTACCTGTATCGGGATCCGGTGGATTTTCGCAAGAGCTTCCGGGGCCTGGCCGCGATCGTCGAGCAGGAGCTGGGCCACAACCCCCGCTGCCAGCCATGGAGAGCGAAGCGAAGGCTGGTAGACCCCAGTAGCCGCGAGGCCGCACTGTTTTCCCGGCGTGCCTTGCGCCAGAGGGAAAACAAAGTAGGCCTCCGAACGCGGCGTCCAGTCATTGGGAGCCAAGTACGGAGCAGCAACGAGCTTGCGAAGTTGTTGCGTAGTGCTTGGTGACCAGGACGGCTGGGGCACCAATGGGTTGTCAAAGGCCGAGTCGATTTTGGGGACTGGGATGTCCCAAAATCTATCACGAGGCCGAAGACACGCTTGCATTTCCTGCAACTGGCGGCAGAGATAGCCTGGACACACCATGAGAAATGGGATGGCAGCGGTTATCCGCGGGGTCTGTCGGGTGAAGATATTCCCTTGTCAGGGAGGATCATGGCGGTGGCGGACGTATACGATGCACTGATATCCCGGCGGGTTTACAAAGATGCCTCCACCCACGAGCAGGCTATGGCCTATATCTTGGATCACAGTGGCAGCCAGTTCGACCCCGAAGTCGTTCGGGCGTTGCAGGCGGTAGCAGAGGATTTCAGGACGATCGCCCGCAGGTTCTCAGACGAATGAAGGCAGGTTCCCATGGCTGAGCAAGGGCTGCCGGCGGAAAAAATCTGTCAGGAGCTGGACGAGATTCTGGAGGTGGAATTCTCTTTCCTGCATACCGACACCATTGCTGCGGAGCTTGTTTCGCTGCCGGCAGCACAGCAGCACTTCGCCTTGCAGTGGGCGCGGCGTGTTTCCAGCACCAATATTCAGCTGGCGTTCGAATTTGCCAGCCGTGCGAAAACAGCGATGAAGATCATGGATGACGAGATGATCTCCGCCTGGTGCCTCTACGCCATGGACACCTATGACAGTTCCGGTCTGCACCCGGCCATGGAGGCCATCAAGAACCTGCAGGGATTCATGGAGGTTGGTCACCTGCGGGCCAACGCCGCCCTGCTGGAACAGGTCAGCCCGGTTCTCGGGCCGTTCATCCAGGGGCTGTCGGGGCGCAAACTGAGCATCGAAGAGGACAGTGACGCCTGGACGGATGGAGAGGTGCTGTATCTGCCGGAAATGCTCGCGCGCCTGGAAAATGAACAGGAGAACTTCCAGCTCTACAAGGCGATAGCGGTACATCTCTGGGCGCATACCCGCTACGGTACGCTGAACGTCGATCCACAGCTTGTTCTGAGCAGCTGCGACGATCCACTGCGCGCCCTGCAATGGTTTCAGGTGCTGGAAACCCTGCGTCTGGATGCGCACCTGCAACGGGATCTGCCGGGGCTTTTTCGCCAGATGCGCCGGTTGCAGAACAGGCTGGGCGATGGCGAATGGGCCGCTTCCCTGCCCGAGGAAACCGGGGTTCTGCAGGATCTGTCGTCCAGCGTGCATGACAGCCTGCGGCTGTTGCCGCGGATTTGTACCGAGGCACCACCGGCATTGCCCTGCTATGCCGGCGGTATGGATCCGGTCAAGGCATGGCAGGCCAGAGAATTGCGCCTGTTGCGGGATAAGGCGCGTTTCCGGGATGCGCTGCGGGTCTTGGCAGATGATCTGTGGGGGGACGCTCCGGAGGAGCAGCTGCCCGAATTCAGCCTGCAGGAAAATGAACACCCTGCCGATCCCGACGAATTGCCGGAGCTGGAGCTCATCGTTGCCGACCAAGTCATGCCCATCCCGGAACATGTCAGGCAACTCATCACTTCCATACAGCTGGATCTTACGGAAATTCCCGAAGACTATCTGGTTCCGGCGGGTGAGGGTGAATACGATCCTTCCCTGCTGGAAGATGAAAGCCTCGATCCGGATGATGTCTGGGGCGGTGTGTATCATGAAGAAGGCGCATTTTTTTATGATGAATGGGATTTCGGACGACAGCATTACCGCAAGAACTGGTGTGTGCTCAGAGAACTCAGCCTGCAGCCTGGCGATGCCGGATTTTATGGCAGGACCAGAGAAAAATACCGCGGCCTGATACACTCCCTGCATCGTACGTTCGAAGTGTTGCGCGGTGAGGACAGGATGTTGCGGCGTCAGCCCGATGGTGAAGATATCGATATAGATGCTTTCGTGGAAGCCCTGGCGGACATGCAGTCCGGTATGGAAATGTCGGAACGGGTATTTACCCGCATGCACAAGGACGAACGCAACATCGCCGTGCTGTTCATGGTGGACATGTCAGGTTCCACCAAGGGCTGGATCAACGAGGCTGAACGGGAAGCGCTGGTGCTGCTGGTTGAATCCCTGCAGATACTGGGTGACCGTTATGCCATCTACGGGTTTTCCGGCTGGGCGAGAAAACGTTGCGAGGTGTATCGTATCAAGACCTTTGATGAACCGCTGGATGAGACTGTCAGGGCCAATATCAGCGCCATCGAGCCCAAGGACTACACACGCATGGGCGCGCCCATACGGCATTTCACACGGATGCTGGAAGAAGTGGAAGCCCGAACCAAGCTGCTGATTACCCTTTCTGATGGCAAGCAGGATGACTGTGATCATTACTATCGCGGGGAATATGGCATCGAAGATACCCGCCAGGCCCTGTTCGAAGCGCGGGTTGCCGGTATTCACCCGTTCTGCATCACCATCGACAGGGAGGGTGCGGACTATCTGCCCCACATGTACGGCCGGGCCAACTACGTTGTGCTGGATGATGTGGCGAAACTGCCCTTAAAGGTTTCTGATATCTATCGTAAGATTACCAGTTAGTTCCCGTCTATAAATGCCAAGTCATTGAAATTCAATTGAAAAACCGAAAAAAGACGATGAGAAATCCGGTGCAGGATGGTACAATTATGATCTTAAAGCATTGATACATAAGAAA
>NZ_JBHNMF010000410.1:0-2947 GCF_048562965.1 Thiolapillus sp.
ACGAGGTTTGAACAAGAAACCAGTGGCTTCGGTGGCTCTTATAGAGCATCTCAGGCAATTAGATGAGATAGAAGGAGAATGCTTCTTTGGGTATCCACTGATTGCAACGCCTGAGGGAGGGCGTTCCATCGATGCGACGTTTGTGACTCCGCAGAAAGGGATCGTGCTGTTCGATTTGGTCGAAGGAACCGATATAGGTGATTATGAGACTAGACAGGACGATCTGGCCAATATGATCGAAGCAAGGCTCAAGCTGCACAAGGAGCTGATGAACCGCCGGAAGCTGGTGGTGCTTCTGTCCGTGGTCACATACGCACCCGCTGTTGACAATCTGCCAGCGCAGTTGGAGAACGGTTATCCAATTGCAAACGACTCGAATATTTCCGAGGTTCTTGCGGACATCAAGTGGGAAGGTGGGTCGGAGGAACTCTTTCGGAACACGCTCTCCGCGATAGAGGGCTTGTCTTCGATCCGAAAGAGTCGTCTGAAGCGAGAGGTGAAAAATCCGGATTCGCGAGGCGCGAAACTCAAGGAACTCGAAGACTCCATTGCAACGCTAGATCATCGCCAGAACAAGGCCGTTATTGAGACGGTGGATGGTGTGCAGCGGATTCGCGGCCTGGCGGGGTCGGGCAAGACCATCATACTGGCACTCAAGGCGGCCTATCTCCATACCCAGCATCCCGACTGGAGGATCGCAGTAACGTTTCAGACACGATCGCTGAAAGAGCAGTTCAAGCGCCTGATAAACAACTTCTGTATCGAGCAGAGCGGGGAGGAACCCGATTGGAGCATGATCCGCGTCGTCAATGCTTGGGGGGCACCTGGCGGGGATTCACGGGATGGAATCTATTACGAGGTTTGTAGGAAGACGGGACAAGAATTCCATGATTTTAGGGGTGCAAGTTCGGCATTCGGTGGGGGTGATAAAGCCTTCGACGGGGCTTGTAGAGCGGTATTGGATGGATTGTCGAATCCTCCCGCACTATACGATGTGATCCTGGTCGATGAAACCCAGGATTTCTCCCCGAGTTTTCTGAGGCTCTGCTATAGCATCTTGCGAGAACCCAAGCGCCTGGTCTATGCATACGATGAATTGCAAAACCTTTCTGGCCGCTCATTACCTCATCCAGAAAAAATATTTGGGGAGGACGAAAAGGGAGAGCCATTGGTCACTCTGGGAGACGACCAACGCCGTGATGTCATCTTGCAGAAATGCTATCGAAATTCTCGTCCGGTGCTCGTGACGGCACACGCGCTTGGCTTTGGCATCTATCGTTCACCCCCCAAAGGTGAGGACACCGGCTTGGTGCAGATGTTCGATCTGCCAGCCCTCTGGGAGGAGATTGGTTACCGTGTCAAGGGTGGTGAGTTGTCGAAAGGCGCCCCCGTCGTGTTGGAGAGGACCAGTGAGACGAGTCCCAAGTTTCTCGAAAATCACTCCAGTATCGATGATCTGGTGCAATTCAAAGTCTTCAGTAATGCTAATGAGCAAAATGAGTGGTTGATCGAACAGATTCGTAAAAATGTAGAGGAAGATGAGCTGAGATATGACGATATCATCGTCATTCACCCAGACCCTAAAACAACAAGAAATGAGACAGCGCCGATACGGTCGACGCTTTTCAATATGGGAATTCAGAACCACCTTGCTGGGGTCGAGACATCTACCGACATCTTTTTCAGGAAAGGCACACCGTCGATCACTTTTACAGGTATCTATAGAGCCAAAGGAAATGAAGCTGGCATGGTCTATATAGTCAATGCACAGGACTGTGATACACCATTTTCTGGTCTTGCAACTCTGCGGAATAGATTGTTCACGGCGATTACGAGAAGTAAAGCATGGGTGCGCGTCATAGGATACGGGAAGATGATGCAGAACCTTGCAGATGAGTATGAGAGGCTGAAAGAGAAGGACTTCACCCTGGATTTCTCGTATCCGGACGATAAGTTGCTTGGGATGCTTCAGATCGTTCATCGAGATCTGTCGCCGGCTGAAAAACGTCGGATCGAACAAAAGAGGAAACAGATAGCCAATTCTTTGGAAGAAGCAGATGAGGATGAGTTGAAGATCTTGGCAGCAGAACTTGACGACAAGACGAAGAGAAAGCTCATGAAAATTCTGGGGATTTCGGAATGACCGCACCGGGTGCACCGCTACTCATCAAGGATGACATATATGAAGTGACATCCAGCCTGCTCAAAACAGGTATCTGTGATGACCAGAATTTTCCAGTCCTAAAAGATTCGGGCTGTGTTTGGGAAGTCGTATTCGATGGTGCGGAGTATATTTCGATCGCTCTGGGTGAAATCGAATATTCGAAGCTCTATGCAGAACTGTCGGATAAGCGTTCGTACAATATAAAATTTATTGATGGTGGGTTGATCCAACTCATGTATAGATTCGATGGAGAAACACTGCTCCAGCATCGACTTGCATTCTATCCGTCACCTACATTACGACCGTTCAGGGACGACGAAGACGCCTATATGACCGATGAGCTCTATCTGGAGATCGTCAATAGACGGATCGTTCCCTTCCCGATTCGTTTCGATTTCGATGGTCGGGAAGGCGTACATGTGGATGTCGAACATCCGAGATCTCATCTCACCCTCGGCGATGTGAAGAACTGTCGTATACCGGTCAGTGCACCCATGACGCCGCGTTGGTTCATCGAGTTCGTCATACGAAACTTCTATCGGACGCCAAATCGAGATTTCGTTGGTAATCTCCCTCGCCATAGAGGGAGGTTCTCATCGACAATCACAGCAAACGAAGAATCCCTGATTCATTTATCGGTGCCTGCTTTGGAGGAGGTCGATGCGATCGGGGGGGGTACCCATGGTTGAGCAGACTACTCCTTCTTCATGGGTCGTTCAAATCGATGCTGATCAGACTTTGTCTGGAGCCGTATTGCATCTTTCAGGCGGGATTGGTAAATAT
>NZ_JBHNMF010000411.1:0-2940 GCF_048562965.1 Thiolapillus sp.
GATGAGCTCGCAGAGATGGCAACCACGTCCGTGTACGGGGCAGTCACGCCAGCGCCACGCGATACAGCACCCCCGGCGCTTAGGTACGATATAAACGGACAGCCAATCCCACCTGTACCCGCGGCGGCACCCGCCGACTACGTGCCGCCAGCGCCGCCAGTGCCCGTTGCCTCGCCGCCAGTCTACGCGCCTCCTGTGCCTCCAGCGCCGCCCGCGTCTCTAGCGGCTTCAGTGCCCCCGGTCTACGCGCCTCCTGTGCCTCCAGCGCCCCCGGCACCCCCCGCGCCCGCTAACGCCTGGCCGGTAGATCATAACGGTCAGCCTATCCCACCCGCAGTCCCTGCGGACCCGGGTCTTAAGTTCGACTAACGTCAGCCCCCGGTGCGCAGGTACCGGGGTTTCAGGAGAATGTTATGAAGACGTTGTATCTCGATTTCGAGACGTATTCTGAGCTCGATATAAAAGCCGTTGGGTCTTACAAGTACCTGGAACATCCCAGTACGCGGATTGTGTGCGTGGGGTATACCTGGAATGATTACTCAGAGGCTATAGTAACGTGGAACAGTGGCGTTAACCCGTTTTCGGATTTCATTCAGTTCCTGCATGAAGCGGATGTTCTGGTAGCGCACAATGCAGAGTTTGACGCTGAAGTTGTCCGCCGGTTCCTTGTGCCCGACATTCCAAAAGGAAAGTGGCGGTGCACCATGGTCATGTCACGTATCGCAGGGTTCCCGGGGAAGCTTTCCCGGGCGGCAGAAGCGGTGGGGCTGGAGCATCAGAAGATGGGCGGCATCGACCGGCTCATGAAAAAGTTTTGCACGCCACAGGTACAGCAGCAGCTGGGCTTTGATGAGCAGGAAGACATAGACCTGTTTTCCCGGTATTGCCGGTTTGATGTGCTGGCGTGTCGGGATCTGTATTACGCGCTGAGTGGTGTTGTCTCTGTGGACTGGGCATCGTGGGTGACTCACTGGGAGATCAATAGCAGAGGGATCCCTATCGATAAGGGGTTCTGTGAGGCAGCTTCAGAGCTTTCAGTGGGTGCGCATGGCTATGCGTCTGATACATTGTATCGGGTGTTGAAGTGTAAAATCGCGCCTGCGAGCATGAAAGCCTTTCTGGAGAAGAAGGGGTATCGCCCTGAAACGGGGGGTATTGATGACATTCGCAGAGCTGTTCCAGACGAAGATGCTGAGATGAAGGAGATCGTGGATCTCTACGAGGTCCATCAGGAAAAATCCACACTGAAGTACCGGGTTGGGCTGAATATGTTGTGCACAGATGATCGGGTACGTGGGTCCTATATGTATGAGGGCACGCAAACCGGTAGGTACAGCAGCTACGGTCTTCAGATACACAACATGAAAAAGAGTGATGCGACTTCCGTAAAAGCTGAAGCGCTGGCAATTAAAACGAGAATCGATGCACTTGAGCCGCATGAGATACTTCTGATGAATTCGGAAGCTGTTTCTAAGCAGATGAAAGCGTTGGGTGAAGGTGTCCGTCACATGATCCGGGCACCAAAGGGTAAACGTTTGCTGGTCAGTGATATGTCCAGCATCGAGCCACGGATTACACTGGCACTCACCGGGGATCCGAAACTGCATGAAGTGATTGTGGGGGGTCATGACGTATATAAGGTGTTTGCGGCAGCGTTCTTTCAGGTGCCTGAAGATCAGGTGTCAAAAGACCAGCGCAGCTTCGTCAAGCCCCTGGTGCTGGGCTTTAACTATGGCGGTGGGATACAGGCAGCGACGAAGGTATCGAAAGAGATTGGTCCTGAAGAAGCCAAGGCGGCTGTACGTGCGTATCGGGCTTTGTACCCGATTGTAGCGGGTGCCTGGCAGGGTTTAGATGATCTGCTGAGGGACAGGGTTACGGGTGCTTACGGGGTAGAATTCCCTGCCCCGCTTAAGCTGCCTGTTACACTGTGTCTGAAACCCTGGCTGGGGGATAAAGCAGCGTTGATTGCCCGGCTGCCCTCAGGTCGGGAGATAGTCTACCGGGAATTCAGGAACAGTGAGCAGGGGTATGGCTACGTCTACACGTCGAGGGAAGGTAAAGTAGCGTCTCTGTACGGATCAAAGCTGTTCAACAACATTGTGCAGGGTATCGCGTATGATCTGCTGGCGTTCTCGCTGAATGAGCTAGAAAGGCTGCCGGGGGTGGATACCGTCATGCACGTGCATGATGAGGTAGTCTGTGAGGTGTACACAGATGAAGTTTTTGAACACGCGCTGGAGGTGGCAGATATCATGTGCCTCAATCCCAGCTGGGCAATAGGCATCCGTCGGGATGCTTCCATCAGCGTTACTAAGAGGTATGCAAAGTTATGAAAGAAAGTACGTTTGAAGCAAAATTCGGAAAGATAGTGAAGCGCCTGGGCGGGTTGAGCTATAAATGGGTATCACCCGGGAATGCGGGGGTACCGGATAGGATTGTATTCTTCCCCCCGGGTACGTGGATTCGTGAGGTGTTGGTTGAAGGTATCTGGTTTGTTGAGCTTAAGTCTACGAAAGGTAAGCTCACGCCGAGGCAGGTGCATCAGCACGATCTGCTACGCCAGCGCGGCGCGCGGGTGCTTACACTATGGCCGTGGCATACAGCTCCGGATGTATCTGTGAAACTTCAGTTCATGAAAGCCGTGTGCCTGTACAGGGCACGAATGTCGTTGGAGGAGAGCACCGCTACGCCCCCGCGGACTGAGGTTAAGTATGTGGACGTGTGCACGAGTATTGAGGAGGTATAGGCTAATGCGAACAATTGAGAACCTGAGACCGTACCAGCGGCGATCGGTCGATTACCTGAAGGGCAATCCTTGGGCGATGCTTGATATGGGTATGGGTATGGGTAAGACCATTATTTCGCTGACATCCATTCAATCCCGAATTTCGGTAGGGTGGGGCCCAGCTGTTATTTTCGGACCGAAGCGTGTCGTAG
>NZ_JBHNMF010000412.1:0-2929 GCF_048562965.1 Thiolapillus sp.
GGTGACCAGGACGGCTGGGGCACAAATAGGTTGTCAAAGGCCGAGTCGATTTTGGGGACTGGGATGTCCCAAAATCTATCACGAGGCCGAAGACACGCTTGTGTCCCTGATACTCGTTTTCGTTTCAGGATTCAGTCTTACGGCACTGCTTTGTTTCCTTGTCTTGTATTTCACACGCTTGTGGGCCATTGCAGGGGGTTATCATCGCTATTTTTCCCACCGCAGCTATGAAACCTCGCGCTGGTTCCAGTTCATGCTGGCTTTTACTGGCAGCACCGCAGGGCAGAAAGGACCACTTTCCTGGGCAACCAGTCATAACCGTCATCATCGCCATTCGGATCGGGAAGGTGATCCGCATTCCCCTGTGTTGCAAGACGGGTTCCATGCCCATCTTGGCTGGCTGCTGGAGAAGGACGCGTTGCCGACGGACAAGAAGCTGGAGCAGGCGTATGCCGACTTTCCGGAGATCCTTTTCCTGAACCGGCACCACTACATCGGCACGCTGAGCCTGATTGCTGCATTGCTTCTGCTGGGAAGATTTCTTTCAGCCCACTATCCGGAGCTGGGCACTTCAGCGTTGCAGCTGGTCAGCTGGGGATTCATTCTGTCCACGCTGCTGATTCTGCACGGTACCTGCCTCGTGAATTCGGTTGCCCACATGGTGGGTTCCCGACGCTTCGAGACCAGTGACAACAGCCGCAATGTCTGGTGGCTGTTTCCGTTCATGTGGGGAGAGAACTGGCACAACAACAATCATCGCTATCCCCGCTCGGCTTCAGCATCCTGCAGCTGGTGGGAGGTGGATGGCATATACCTGGGTATTCGTCTGCTGGAGAAACTGGGGCTGGTATGGAACCTGCACAAACCCCGTGTTGCCCCTGAAAACTGATTCCGGACTTTGTTGGTAATCTTCAGGCTTTTTTGAAACAATTGCACCCAGTTTTCAATACCAGCGAGTAGTCCCATGTCCCTGATCAAAGCCTTTACCGGCCTGCGCCCTGTCGCCGACCGCGCCGATGATGTCGTTGCGCCACCCTATGACGTAATGAACGAGGCGGAAGCCCGTGCCATGGTGGAAGGCCGCCCCTGGAGCTTCCTGCACATCTCCCACCCGGAAGTGGACCTGCCGGAAGGCACGGATCCCTATGCGCCGGAAGTCTATGCCAAGGGACGTGACAACCTGGATCACATGGTGGGGGAGGGTGTACTGGCCCGCGAGGACAAACCGGCCTACTACGTCTACCGCCTGACCATGGGTGATCATGTGCAGACCGGGCTCATGGCCGTGGTGTCGGTTGAAGCCTATGATCAGGACCGCATCAAGAAACACGAGTTCACCCGTCCGGTGAAAGAAGACGATCGTGTGCGCAACATCGATACTCTCAATGCGCAGACTGGCCCTGTGTTCCTGGTCTATCCGGCCACGGCAGTCATCGACAGTATTCTGGCGAACACCACGAAAAGAACACCGGATATGGACGTGACCGCTGCCGATGGCGTGCGGCACGAGCTGTGGGTGCTGTCCGATGAAGATACGGTGAAAACCCTTACCGATGCCTTTGGTGCCCTGGATGCTCTCTACGTGGCCGACGGGCATCACCGGTCGGCGGCGGCCTCCCGGGTGGCCGCGACGCGCAAGGCAGCCAATGCAAATCATACAGGGGAGGAGAGCTACAACTATTTTCTCAGCGTCATCTTTCCCCACGACCAGATGCAGATACTGGACTACAACCGCGTGGTGAAAGACCTGAACGGTCTCTCGCCGGAAACCTTCATGGCGCAGATCAGCGCCGCCTTCACCGTGGAACCTTCGGACGAGCCGGTGAAACCGGCGCACAGCAGCGAGTATGGCATGTACCTGGGTGGCCAGTGGTACAAGCTCACTATCAAGCCGGAGCGTATCCCCCAGGACGATCCCGTAGCGCGTCTCGATGTCAGCCTGTTACAGGACAATCTCATCGCCCCTCTGCTGGGCATAGAAGATCCCCGCACCGACAACCGTATCGATTTCGTCGGCGGCATCCGCGGCCTGGGTGAGCTGGAGAAGCGCGTGGACTCCGGCGACTGGCAGGTGGCTTTCTCACTCTATCCCACCACCATGGAAGCACTCATGGCCGTAGCGGATGCGGGTGAAGTCATGCCGCCCAAATCCACCTGGTTCGAGCCCAAGCTGGCGGATGGGCTGGTGAGCCACGTTTTGGATTGACGCAGTGATCGCTCGGCCTGCCATTCTGCAGCTGCGCAGCCGGACACCCGATGCAAACCTGAAAACCACTGGTCTGTATAACCTGCACCCCGACCACCTGGGTAGCCCCCGTGCTGCCAGCGATGAAAGTGGACAAGTCATCTGGCGGTGGAATTCCGAACCCTTCGGCGGTACCCTGCCGGAGGAAGATCCCGATGGCGATGGACAGCCTTTTATCCTGAACCTGCGGTTTCCGGGGCAGTATTTTGATGTGGAGAGTGGGTTGTATTACAACTACTTCCGGTACTATGATCCGAAGATAGGGCGTTACATCACAGCTGATCCTATCGGGTTGAATGGGGGAATTAATGACCCGCTCGGTCTTCGACCTACCAAAAATCCGAAAGGACCTGATGGCCAACCAATCGAACATGGTTGCGTGACAATGTGTTGGGCAAATGCGGTTGGTTCGACCATGTTGGCCGGAGCAGCAGGTATGGGGATTGGAGCGCTGGTTGGTCGAATGGGGCTTGGGGTCGCTGGAGCGACAGCCGGTGGTGGTGCTATTCATGTTGGATCATCTGGAAACTCAGCATATGGTTTTGTTAGCTTGGCCGAGTGCCTAGAGCAGTGTGAGGAAGAAGAGGAAACTTGCAAATGAGGATCTTCTTGCGCTGCCAGCCATGGAGAGCGAAGAGAAGGCTGGTAGTCCCCAGTAGCCGCGAGGCCGCACTGTTTTCCCGG
>NZ_JBHNMF010000413.1:0-2917 GCF_048562965.1 Thiolapillus sp.
AATATAATCACACGGGACCCGACACGACGGTTTTTCTATACCCCAATAAAAAGGCGAAAAATGAAACACATCATAATCATAACGGTACTAGCCGCTAGCAGCACAGTACACGCAACTACACACATAATAAAAAGAACGGCCGATAACGGACCGCACACGCTACGCGCAGCAATTGCTGCTGCCGAAGCCGGTGATCTGATCAAATTCGCACCGTGGCTGTACGGCAAAACGATACGCCTGGAAAACGAGATCGTCATCAATAAAAACCTGAAAATTAACGGTGATATAGACGGCGACAGACGTCCAGACATCATTCTGGACGGACAAAACAAACACCGCATCTTGGAAATATCAGCAAACACAACCGTGTTGCTGTGGGCGATAGCACTGGAAAACGGATCAGCAACACAAGGTGGCGCAATATACAACAGCGGACAGATCACAGCACACTATTGCCAATTTACAAACAATTACGCATCGGATAATGGAGGCGCAATATACAATCGCGGACAAGTCACAATCAACTACAGCACAGTAGCAAATAACACGGCGCAACGTGGTGGCGCGATATTTAACAACAAAACATTAATATCTGAAAACGTAAAAACAAAACTGGAAGCATCAACGTTCACGATGAACCGCGCATACGCGCAGGGCGGCGTCGTATACAACTATCACGGCATATTTAGTGCATACCGCAGCACATTTACGGACAACTTGGCACACGACTACCATGACTGGAGTTACAGCACAGACGCGAAAGGCAGTGTGCTATACCAGTTCGGAGGAGGATCTCTGGGAGGGAGCGCCGAATTTTGGGACTCAACACTGAAAAACAACCGCAGCGCACCGTTACGAGATCCAGAACTGCGAGAATGCGATTTTGGAGAGAGAAAATCGGACTGCTCAAATAAACCCGACGCTGATCGTAGACGAAACAACAAGAATCGACGTGTAAACAATGGCGGCACAATTTACAACCGGGGCGTTACAACAAATAGAAGCAATATCAAACTGATCCGAACAGTAATAGCAAAATCAACCGGTCGCAATTGCGGCGGCGGGGGCTGGTTTGATCTGGACCACGCATGGTCAGACGACAACACATGCGACGGAGATGTTGATTACGATGGCCCTGGCGTTAGTAGAGGCGATGCCAAACTGGGCGCATTAGCCGATAACGGCGGATACACACTCACACACGCTCCCCAAACAGACAGTGAACTGATTGACGCAGGAGGATCTACATGTGCAGCAGCAGATCAGCGCGATGCAGGCCGCAAATCCGCAAGGAATCAATATTGTGATATCGGTTCCGTCGAAATAGACGCATTCGCAGCATTAACAGCGATGCCACATGCAATTAATACAACGGTCCCAGACGAACACAATGAGGATCCGGTAACATTACACCAGATAATCAACAATAAAAACGCAGACATTGCTGCAAAAACCGACATAATTACGGCACAGCAAAAAGGCATCGAAGCGAAAGAAGAAACAATCGCAAACCAACAAGCAGACATCGATGCAAAAACAGAAACAATCACGACACTGGAAACACAACTACAAATACTCAACGACGAACTAGCGGACGTACAACAACAGATAGCCAGAAAAAACGGCGATATGAAACAAATGAGAGCACGCGCAGCAGAACTAGAACGCCTAATCGCTAATCACCGAGCACGAATCGCAGAACTGACAGCGCCCGATGCTCTGGAAATCACAATGGGGAACGCGGGAGAAATAACACACCTAACACTACGAGGGTGGAACACACTGAAGAAATCAGAAAACCGCGTCAACGTGGCAGGAGAAACTCTCTATCTCAGGAATACCGTCACTGACCCTGCTCAAAATCACCCGGACGGGTCTATCGTCTCTGACGGCCAGTTCGAGGGAAAAAACAGCGTCATTTACTGGACTGCCACATCTGTTGTTGTACCCCGCACTAATTTTCACGTCACCCGATGGGAATTCAGGAGCAACGCAGCATTCGGAGATATTAAAATAAGCCTATATACAGACCTGGAAATCGGAGAATATCCAGGGCACAACGGGCTAATTGTTGGAGGCGACGGGCACCCTAACCGCCTGTTGATAACTGATAGTATCAACCCCACGGAGGGCATCGCTCTAGGTCTTAGATCACTCAAAAACGCATCACGTATGGGGTGGGTTGGAAGCCCGGACATCTACGACGGACACAACGGCGACATCCTGGACCCGTCAATTCTCACCGGCGCATATTCCGGATGGGGGCAATTCACACCAGACAGCAACAAATACCCAGGCAGCAGGGGATACGGACCGGCAGATATCGCCGTAGCCGTAGGGGTACAGCTCAAACCCAGCGCCAAGCTTGCTATTTTTGAGACGACAATTATAGGAACACCAACTGGAACAATCGATTAAATTTTTCCGATCAAAGAGAATGATGGCGTACTCCAGGAAATCACCCTTATTCTTCGCGCCCTGCTTCAGAAGGATCTTCCTGCCCTGGCCAAGGGTGTAGTAAGCCGGCTTCGGGCCACTTTTAAAATGATGTTTTTTGGAACTATCGCAGGGATTTTCAATAACTTACGTGTTCTTGTTCCCGGTTTCTCTCATTCGGAAGGCCATCTCATTGAAACGGCGGACCTCGATCCCAAGCAATTCTGCCAACGCATGGTCCGGCACCCTGGGGTAGTGTTCTCCGGGGATGATGGCGAGCCGGTTGGCCAAGACAGAATATTCGTCTTACTAGACAAAAAAGAACAATAGCGAGAAACTCAGCTAGTCCAACACGCAAACGGACATTCCAGATTGTCGCCGGCATGCCACCATCGCCAGCGACAGATAGTTGAACTGCCGAATAGGCAGAGTTCCCCACACCCGTGGGGATGAACCGCACGTGTTCTCAGTTATAGATATA
>NZ_JBHNMF010000414.1:0-2912 GCF_048562965.1 Thiolapillus sp.
GGTGACCAGGACGGCTGGGGCACCAATAGGTTGTCAAAGGCCGAGTCGATTTTGGGGACTGGGATGTCCCAAAATCTATCACGAGGCCGAAGACACGCTTGTGATGCCGCTGGTGGCGAAGACAACGGTAATGCCCAGGAAGGCCAGCATCACGAGATTCTGTATCCAGTTGTTACCCGCGAGTATGGTGCCCAGTTCCCGGTCTTTCGCATGAAACTGGATGAGCGCATTCAGGGGAACGATGAACAGTCCGCCTGCCACGCCTAGGGCGAGGAAGTCCACCACCAGTAGTCCGGTGGATTCGAGCTGTGGCGTGAAGAACAGGGCCAGGACGATGCCCAGAGCGCCCAGGGGAATCAGGCCGGTTTCGATACCCTGGCGGGAGGCGCGGCCGGCGATGACGGAGCCCAGGATAATGCCGATGCCCGAGCAGGCCATCAGCCCCTGTATGACCACGGTGCTGGTTTCGCCAAGGTATTCCTTGGCGAAGGCAGGGAAAGCAGCAAGCACCACCTGGGAAATACCCCAGAATACCGAGAGGCCGATGATGGACAGCCAGATATTGCGGTTGCTGTACAGCTTGCCGACGTTCTGTTTCAGGTATTGACCCCTTACATATTGGTGCAGGTGAAATTTCTTTTGCGGCGCTTCCGCTTCCACCGCCTTGAGTTTCAGGGTGGAGAAGTATTCGAGTATGGAACAGATCACGAGTATCCAGCCGATGGGCGCGATCAGGTGCAGGATATCGGCTTCGGTCCGGTAGTCCTGTCCCTCCAGCCGATGTTCGAACAGCACCGAGAAAACGAAGATGCCGGAAAGAATGGCCACGATGGTTACTGCCTGCACCGCAGCGTTCGCCTCGGTCAGCCGTGTCTTGCCCACCAGCTCCTTGATGTAACCATATTTAGCGGGCGAATAGAAAGTGCTCTGCACGGCGAGCAGAAAGGTCAGCATGAACGACACCCGGAACCAGCCGAGATAGTAGGAAAGGGTGATGAGCAGGGTGAGGGCAACAGCCACAGCCGCGCTGGCCTGCATTACCCTGGGCTTGCGGAACCTGTCAGCGAGAAAACCGGAAGGACTGAACAGCAGCACGAAAGGCAGCAGGATCAGCGCATTCACCACTGCGGAAAGAATGATCTGTGTCTGACCGTCATAGACCTTGAAGATGGTGTTCTGTATGAGGATCTTATATCCCAGGTCCACAAAGGCATTAAGAAAGATGATGAGTATGAAGGGGATGAAGCCCCGCAGCTTGATCAGACCGTCCATTGTTGTCCCGTTCTTTTTTGTTGGTAGGGGGCAGGTTAGCCTAATGGATACGAATGCGCTACCATGGCGAGAAAAGTTGCATAATAATGTCTTATTTGGTAGCAAAATACGCTACCCGGTTGGATTTCTTGTCTCAAACCGCACAATTGATCGGCGCGCTGAAACGGGCGCTAAAGACGCAGGGCAAAACCTACTCGGATATCGCCCGTTACCTTTCACTGTCCGAAGCCAGCGTCAAACGCACGCTGCCAGCCATGGAGAGCGAAGCGAAGGGTGGTAGACCCCAGTAGCCGCGAGGCAGCACTGCTTACCCGTCGTGCGCATAGCGCCAGAGGGGAAGCAAAGTAGGCATCCAAACGCGGCGTACAGTCATTGGGAGACAAGTACGGAGCAGCAACGAGCTTGCGAAGTTGTTGTGTAGTGCTTGGTGACCAGGACGGCTGGGGCACGAATAGGTTGTCAAAGGCCGAGTCGATTTTGGGGACTGGGATGTCCCAAAATCTATCACGAGGTCGAAGACACGCTTGTGTTTTCGAAAAGGCATTTTTCCCTGCGGCGGCTGGATCAGGTTTGCCAGATGCTGGGTCTGGAAATTTCCGACCTGGTGCAGATGATGAACGAACAGCATGCCCGATCCCTCAGCGAACTGTCTCTTGAACAGGAACGGGAAATCGTGGCGGATGTTGAACTCCTGCTGATTGCCGTATGCGTTCTCAACCGCTGGCGTTTTGAACAGATCACCGCTTATTTCTCCATGGACCATACCCGATGTTACCGGTTGCTGAACCGCCTGGACCGGCTGAAGATGATCGAACTGCTGCCGGGGAATCGTATAAAGCTGCTGGTGGCTCCCAATTTCAAATGGCGGGAGAACGGGCCTATTCAGCAGTTCTTCCTGCAGAAGCTGCAATCGGATTTCTTCGCTTCCCGATTCGATCAAGAACACGAGAGCCTTATCGTGGTGAATGGCATGCTGGCAGACAGTTCCATCGCTGTTTTCCGGCGCAAGCTGGAGCAGTTGGCCCGCGAGTTTGATGCATTGTCGGACGGTGATGCGGAACTGCCATTCGCGGATCGCAACGGCACTACCGTGATCCTGGCCATGCGGCAGTGGCGCTACGGCCTGTTCCAGCAGTTTGTCAAAGGATCCGGGCATACATGATCAGGAAAACGGCGCAGCGGTTGCGCAAGTCCTTTGCCAGAGCCAACCGGCGCACCAGGACCAGTGATGGCCTGATGCACCGTAAGCGCCAAACAATCAGCCCTCTTGCATCTTTTTGAGAGGCGTTTTCCAGGGTAGCAGGGCTTCAATGTCCTCAACCGTCCTGGCATTGCCGATGTGCTGCAGCACATGGTGGAGGTAGGCAAACGGTTCCACGCCATTGGCCTTGGCCGTCTCGATCAGGCTGTAGGTGGTGGCGCTGGCCTTCGCTCCACGAGGGGTATCGGCAAAGAGCCAGTTCCGGCGTCCGACCGCAAAGGGACGGATGGCGTTTTCCGCCAGGGCGTTGCTGATATTCAGTCGCCCATCGGCAAGATAGCCCGTCAGTAGTTCCCACTGGTTGAGGGTGTATTGGATGGCCTTATAGGTCAGGCTGTCCCTGGGCACCCGGGTGCTGTTTTTCTCCAGCCAGGCCTTG
>NZ_JBHNMF010000415.1:0-2911 GCF_048562965.1 Thiolapillus sp.
CCATACTGTGACCAACACACAGCATTCAGATAGGCAGCTGGTTGGTTAGTTAGTTAGTTAGTTAGTTGGTGCTTTAAGCCCAGTCAACCACAGAGGATTACATCAGGGCTAAAAACAAACTTAGGTTTATCTCCTAGTTATTCATGAAACAAATTTTAAAACGTGTCACAGAAAATTTTTAAAACAACTCTTTAAAAATACTTCACACAAACATGTCCTTAACACACTTTATACTTTGTAAAACACACCAATCTCACGCAAGAAATCAAAAATCACCTCCGGAATCACGTTCCGAAAGAGTGAATACAAAGATTTCTCTTCAAAATATTTCTTTCTTATCTCCAATAAATCAGCACATTCAATTAAGATATGCTTAACTGTGAGTACAACATTGCATGCAACGCAAACAGGAGCCTCTTCCCTTCTCAAAATAAAGGAATGTGTCAAATAAGAGTGACCAATATGTAATCGATTTAAGACAGTGTTTTCTTTCCTCGTATTACAAAAAGACAACAGTTTGTCTGCAAGTTTCGGTAGAATTTCGTGAAATTTATTAGATACCAAACCAGTTTCATCCCATTCTTTTTGCCAAACTTGATAGACATATTTGGCAGTTAAAGGTTTTAGGTCCGAAAAAGGCATCAGATCAGCTGTCGGTTTATTGTCCAGAGCTTTTTTCGCAGCTCTATCGGCAGCCTCGTTTCCTCGAATACCAACATGTCCAGGAACCCACATAAAAACAATTTCCTTTTGGTCTGCGTTAATTTTGTGTAAAAACTCTTGTATTTGGATTAACAGAGGATGGTCAGTTTTTAATTTTCCAAGTGCTTGTAAAGCGGATAGCGAGTCTGAGAAAATCATGAATTTGCTTTCTTGAGATTGATATGCTTGTTTAAGAGCGAGCAGAATTGCTTGCAGCTCCGCTGTGTAAATAGAACAGTGGTCTCTCAGTCGACAAGAGAAGGGGCTATTTGGGGCAACAGACGACACTGCTGCAGCAGCAACCTTCTCATCGACTTTGGAGCCGTCAGTAAATATCTGCACATGATTTTGATGTCTGGATGTTATTTCCAAAAAGGCTTGTTTATACACTTCAGGGTTTGTGGTATCTTTTTTATATTTTGTCAAAGACAGACAGATCTGAGGTTCAGATTGACTCCAAGGAGGGGTATCTGACACTGTGGTGTCATCAACCACGTCCAGGTCAATCTTTGAATCCTCAAACAGTGGTAGAATTCGGAGACCAAGAGGTGGAGACAGTCTGGATTTTTCAAAGAGTTTTGAGTTTGGTGGTTCAAAAACACAGCTGTAAGCTGGGTTATCAGGACAAGTTTTTAGTTTTAAAACATAGTTCATTGAGAGTTTCTTGCGTCTGTTTTTCAAGGACATCTCTTGTGCTTTAGCATAGAGGCTTGTTACCGGAGAAGTACGAAAAGCTCCAAGAGCAATCCGTATGCCTTGGTGATGGATGGGGTCCAGTTTCTTTAGAATGTTGTTTGAAGCTGCCCCATATACAATACAACCATAGTCCAGTTTAGATCTTACGAGAGCTCGATAGAGACAGAGTAAAGTTTTCTGATCGGCCCCCCAGTCGGTGTGGCCTACTACTTTTAAAATATCCAGAGCTTTGAGGCAATTTGTTTTCAGATAATTGATATGACTGCTGTAGGATAAGGTTCGATCAAACACTACACCGAGAAATTTAGCTTCTGGTACTACCTTGATAGGAGTTTTGTCCAACAAGATAGTCGGTTCTGCAAAGTGGTTACGCTGATTACAGAAATGCATGCAGACTGTTTTGCTGGTGGAAAATTTGAAACCATTGTTAGAGATCCAATCCTGCACGCTGTTTACACACAGTTGCATAAGTCTCTGTGCATGTGGGAGGAACTTTGCTCGTATACAAAGGGCAAAATCATCCACGAACAATGACGCCTCTGAACCTTTCAAGACTGACTTGACAATATTGTTAATTTTCAGACTGAAAAGAACCGGAGACAAGATGCTACCCTGAGGAACACCCATCTCCTGCTCATACGTATCAGACAGAGTGGACCCAGCTCTCACCTGGAACAGTCGATGGGACAGAAACCCATCGATGAAAGTAGGCAAATGGCCTCGAAAATCAAGGTCGTAAAGATCGGACAGTATACCGTGTTTCCACGTAGTGTCGTAAGCCTTTTCCAAATCGAAGAAAATGGCCAGAACGTGTTCTTTTTTGGCAAAAGCATTACGAATGTAACTATCAAATCGAACGAGATGATCGGCAGTGCTACGGTTTTTGCGAAAACCGCACTGCTCCGAAGCCAATAAACCTTTGGATTCCAAGACCCACATCAATCGGTTGTTCACCATCCTCTCCATCGTTTTGCACAAGCAACTGGTTAAAGCGATGGGTCTATAGTTATTGGGATCGGAAGAATCCTTACCGGGTTTGGGTATCGCAACTATGGTGGCTTCTCTCCAAGAGGGCGGAAAAATTCCTGATTCCCAAATGGAGTTAAAAACAGTCAGCAGCAGGGTTAACGAACTCTCTGGAAGGTTAGTCAGGAGTCTATAGTGAATGTCATCGGGTCCAACAGCCGAGTCATTAGACTTTTGAAGTGCCTGTTTAAGTTCTAACATTGAGAAGGGTTGGTTGTAATCTTCTGTATTGTCAGAGGTGAATTTCACAGGTTTTTTCTCGTGTTGCTTTTTAATGGCTTGAAATTTTGGCGAGTAGTGTTGTGACGAGGAGTTTTTAGAAATTGTGGAGGCTAACAGATTTGCAATTTGTTTCTTGTCTGTGAGAAGTTTTCCATTGACTTTTAAGTGACCTAAAGAAGAGGTCGATTTTTTCCCTTTGATTTTTCGGATTGCTTTCCAGACAGTTTTAGGTTTAGTCTTGGATGTAAGTGAAGAGCAGAAATTT
>NZ_JBHNMF010000416.1:0-2908 GCF_048562965.1 Thiolapillus sp.
TTCTATGGCTTATTTTCCTACTAAACGATAATACCATGAAAAATACCATGCTCAGAAAATCCTTCAAAATGCTCGAAATGTGCCGATTGAGCACAGCTACACAGCACCCTAGGCTACCTTCCGGGCTTTGACTTCCAGATGTATGCCTTCCTGCTCCTGCAGATAACCGATCACCGCAAATAGATTACTCGCCTGGGGGTTCCCTTTCGGACCGAACATGCGCATGAGACTCTTGCTCGACTTGTCGAAAACCCGGGACAATTCTTCGAACCCGATCGTCGCGTTGATATAGTCGCGCAACACCGCCTTGCCGGTATCGACGTCACCGGAAAGCAGGTATTCGACCCCTTCTTGTAGCAGGGCCTTACGAAACGCTGGATCGCGTTGGGCGCGTGCCTGAATGGTGTCCTTGAAATCTTTCGTCAGAGCCATCATGTCACCTCTTGCCGTTTCCGGCACTTATAGTCTCGCCAGTGCGCTTTTGCGGCGGCAATATCTGCATCCTGGCGCTTCTTGGTGCCACCCGCGAGCAATATCACCAACCGGTCCCCGTCCTTGCCGAAGTAGATCCGATAACCAGGGCCAAAATCAATCCGGTACTCATAGACGCCGGCACCGACACCTTTCACGTTAGAGAAGTTACCCTGCTCCATCCGATGGACTGCTGTCGCCACCTTGACCGCAGCGGCGACGTTCAGGCGATCGAACCATTTGGCATAAGGGCTGCGCCCTTGCGCATCAAGGTACTCTCTAACCCCGGTCATATGCCCCATATGGTAGCATATATGTTACCTTTTGCAATATTTCTGATTAAGGCTAGATATTTCAAGGGATTATGGCATCTTTCAGCTCTCGCCAACGCCTACAACCCCAAGCGGGCGGCCACGTCCTCATAATCCGGCGTCTCGGCATACAGCTTTTCGAGCTCGCTACGCGCCCGGCGGTGCTGACCGAGATCCTCGTAAACCAGGATCCGCTCATACCTGAGCGCCCGAAGCAGCTCCCCGGAACGGCCCTTCTTGCGGCGTAGCGCGCCGGTCAAAGTATCCCGTGCCGCATCCAGAAGCCCGAGACCATACAGGGCCTTTGCCTTGTAGAACAGCAGCGCGGTGTGAACGGGCGTTTCGTTCTCAATGCCTTCTGCCAGACGAACCACTTTCCGGTACACACTGCGGTCTCCACGGGATGCCTCCAGCAGCAGCTCTGCCAGTGACAGCTTGACCACAACGTCGTCGGGGTCCAGCCGCCGCAGCCTCTCCAGACAGGCAGTGGCATCCGCCCAGTGCTTCTGACCCTGATAGGCCTCCACCAGGCCCAGCAACACGCCGCGAAGATCCGGCCCGACATGCGCAGACACCTCGTCAGTAATCGGCAGGATCATCGTGGCGGAGATGCCATATTTGTCGAAGTAGCGGCCCAAACGGCGGTGGTTCTCAGCGGCAAGGCTCAAATAATCTGCGGCTTTCTGTAGCTGCGCCTGCTTGAGCGATAGAAAGCCCGCCAGATAGGCACCGTCTGCCAGATGCGTGGCTTTCTTCAGATACCCGAGCGCCTTGTTTTCATCGCCAAGTACTAGCTCCCGGCAACCGTCCACCAGGGCCTCCTCGTCATCCGGCGTGATCAGCCGCTTGAAGAAACCCAGCGTTAGACGGTCTTTCGGACTGACCGTTGGAGCCGTCGCGGAGGAAGCGGAACGTCTCTTTCCACCCTTCCCGCCAGTGATCGGTGTCGTGTAGAACAGTCCCGTTCCCGGAATACCCATCGTGGCACGTTTGCCTCTTGATCCGACGGTAAACTTCGCACCTCGTGGCCCAAAAGAAAGCGACCCACCCGACTTGCTCAGGTTCAGGGTTACGCCGGGGGCAATTTTGATCCGTCTCCAGAAACGAAAGCTCATGACTCAATGCGCTCAACCCACACGTACTTGCCAGGGTCCAATGTTTGTTCACCATCCCATCGATACGCCACCAGTTTGCCTCCGGGTTTAGCGACGCTGTAATCGAGACAAGCGATATTCGGTGCCAAGGGTACTGGTTCACCCTCCATCCAGTAATGACCGAGAAAGACCGGGGGTGATTCATGTGAATACTCCACCATATGATCACCGTCGATTTTGTCATCCGGTATGTGGGTTCGGGCACTCTCAGGCCCCATGAATACATCCTTGTAACTGGTGGCGTTTCGATCCCACCAGCGCACACGTATATGATGGCGCACGTTTCCGTCCTTGTCCTTGAAGCTGGCGCCAGGCTTCAATGGAATTTCCTTACCCTTCAAGATTGTTTCGACTGCACTGAACTGCCATGTACCACTACGGCAAGACTCTTGGAGAAGTTTCTCACTCAGATAGCATTCCCCGTCCTGATACTTCATGATTTCAGCGATTTCATGTTTATCCCAGCAAGCATGAATGACTCTCAAATCGCCAAGATCCAGCCAGAGTGGCAAGGTCTTGAACCAGTTAATGGTATCTTCATAAGCAGCAGGGGAGCCTTGATAGGCATCGAGGAATGCTTGATGCTGTCCTGTATTCTTCTCAGAATGCGGCCTGAGAAAACCTTCTCCTTCGTGGTCGGCGGTGTAATACGCAATGGCATTAAACTCATGGTTACCCATCACGGCAAGCGCGCTTCCAAAGTCGATCATCGCTCTCGCAATATCGATCACCTCACGCTGGTAATTGCCGCGATCGATAAAATCACCCAGGAAGATCACTTTGCGCGAGGGGTGACGATAGATGCCGGATTGGTTCTTATACCCAAGCTTGGTCAAAATCGATTCCAGGCTTTGGCTATGCCCGTGTATATCGCCAATGATGTCATAACTCATATCAGTCTATCTCGCATGGCTCTTCCCCAAATGGAGTGGGTAGATTATCGTAATCCCCTATGAGAGACAAAGACCTATA
>NZ_JBHNMF010000417.1:0-2903 GCF_048562965.1 Thiolapillus sp.
AGATCATAATTGTACCATCCTGCACCGGATTTCTCATCGTCTTTTTTCGGTTTTTCAATTGAATTTCAATGACTTGGCATTTATAGACGGGAACTATCTTGTTTTTTATAGGGGTTACTCCCATCCGGCTGCTCACGGAAACGGCGATAGGTCCACTGGTACTGGGCCGGGTACTGCCTGGCCAGCTTTTCCACGCCGGCATTCAGTTCGGTGGCGGCCTTTTCTGCATCCCGGCTGACGATGTCCTCCCCCGCCAGCAGCCCGATTACCTTGTATTCGGGTTTACCGCCTGTGCGCACGAAAGCGATAAAATACACCGGCGCACCCGTCTTGCGCGCAAAACGGTTCACCAGGGTCATGGTCAGCGCGGGTACGTCAAAGAACGGGGCAAACACCCCACCTCCACCCTTGGCCGTCTTGGGCTGCTGGTCCGGCAGGATGACGATCAGTTCACCATTGCCCAGGGCCTCGTACAACGCCTTGATACCGTGTCGGTCCGTGGGCACCATGCGGTTCTGTCCTGGGCGGTTGCGCCCTTCCAGCATCACCGATTCCAGTTCCTCCTTGCGTGGCGGGCGGTACAGGCCTGTCGCCTTGCCGATGGCGCCAAAGAAATGCGCGCTGATCTCGAAGTTGCCCAGGTGGGGCATGGCGATCACCACGCCTTTTCCCTGCTGCATGAGCGCCCGGATCTCGTCCGGCACCCTACCCATGTCCAGCCGGCTCAGCCACGCTTGCGTTTCCCCGTACCAGACGGCAGGCATCTCCAGCAGTGTGATGGCATTTTCTTTCAGGGTCTCCTCGATCAGGGCTTCCTTCTCTTCCACTGAAAGATCGGGAAAGCACAGATCGATATTGGTGCGGGTATTTTCCTGTTCACGATTGGGAATACGGTAGGCCAGCCAGCCAACGAAACGCCCGCCTGTGCGCAGCAGCAGCAAGGGCAGGATGCCCAGAAAGCGGATGAAAAAACGCAACAAACGGGTTTGCATACTCGATCAAATTCTATAATCTTGAACTTTGACTCATATTAACCGGAAAGCGTCATGGATACAGCACTGCCTACGGGCATGTCAGCCAAAGCAGCCTACAGGCTCATCCAGGAAAATCCCAGGGCATTGCTCATCGATGTCCGCTCCAGCATGGAATTCCTGTTCGTGGGTCACCCGGTCGGCGCGGTACACATTCCCTGGATCGACGAGCCCGACTGGGACATCAACCCCAACTTCGTCACCGACATCCGTCAGTTACTCCTCGGCGGCGTGGTCTGTGACGAGGAACACAGCTGCGCGCCGGTGATTCTCATCTGCCGCAGCGGCAAGCGTTCCCTGGAAGCAGGAAAGCGCCTGCTGGAAGCAGGCATGAGCGATATCTACAACATCGACGAAGGCTTCGAGGGTGAACTGAACGATCATCACCAGCGCAGCACCATCAACGGCTGGCGCTTTCAGGGACTGCCGTGGGAACAGTGCTGAATGAGCGTTTTGCTGTGCAGCGATCCCCCTGGTGATTTACTGTCCGGACTGATCGGAAAATACGGCCTGGAACTGCGCTGGGTGAACGACAGCATCTCCATTCCCGGCTCCCATTTCGGCGACCCCGAAGCCGGGCTCATCGGCAGCACCCTGCTGGTGCGTGCGGACACCCCATTGCATTCCGCCTTCCACGAGACCTGCCACTATGTGTGCATGGACGGGGAGCGCAGACAGCAGTTGCACACCGACGCCGGCGGCGGCTATGACGAGGAAAACGGCGTCTGCTACCTGCAGATCCTGCTTGCAGATCACCTGCCCGGCTTTGGCCGTGAACGCATGTTCAGGGACATGGACGAATGGGGCTACAGCTTTCGCCTGGGTTCGAGCCGCGCCTGGTTCGAGAACGACGCCGAAGATGCAAGCGAATGGCTGATGGAGTACCATCTTATCGACGAACACGACCGACCTACCTGGAAGTTGCGCAAGTAAAGGAAGCGACCCTCATGATCAAGAAATGCCTCTTTCCCGCCGCCGGTTACGGCACCCGTTTTCTGCCGGCAACCAAATCCATTCCCAAGGAAATGCTGCCCATCGTCAACAAACCCCTCATCCAGTATGGTGTGGAAGAAGCAGCCAACGCGGGCATGACGGACATCGCCATCGTCACCGGTCGCGGCAAGCACGCCATCGAGGACCTGTTCGACAACAACCGCATCATCGAAGATGCCGTGGCAAACACGGACAAGGCGCAACTGCTGGAGGAAACCAACACCCTCATGGCCACTTGCACTTTTTCCTATACCCGCCAGAAGCAGATGAAGGGACTGGGGGATGCCATTCTCAGCGGTGAACCCCTGATAGGTGAGTTACCCTTTGGCGTGGTCCTGGCCGACGACCTGTGCATTGGCGAACAGCCACATGACAGCGTACTGGCACAGATGGTGAAAATCTACGAGCAGCATCGCTGCAGTATCGTCGCCATCGAAGAAGTACCGGAGCAGGACACCCACAAGTATGGCGTCATCTCCGGCCAGGAGATAGAACCCGGTATCTACCGCATCGACGATATGGTGGAAAAACCCCCCGAAGGCACGGCACCCAGCAACATGGCCATCATCGGACGTTATATCCTCACACCGGATATCTTCGACCTGCTGCGCAGCACACCGGCAGGCACCGGTGGTGAAATACAGATTACGGACGCTTTGAAAAGCCAGATCAGCAAGGGCGGCGTCATCGGTTACAAATTCAGAGGCAGACGCTTCGACTGCGGCAGCATCCATGGTTTCGTCGAGGCCACGAACTATTTTTACGACCATTTTTTCAACAAACCGTGAACCTGATCATAGTGATCGCCTTCTGCCTGTTTTTCTGAGGTTTATCAAAGCGGTCTCATCCTGCTAGAGTTTAGAGTAAGCAACATTGTTC